>CAJYHD010000591.1 GCA_913773715.1 uncultured Sphingobium sp. | reverse complement strand
CAACGGTTTGCTCGCTTGGTCTGCCCGCAGGACATCCCGCCAAGAGTAGAAGCGATGGAAGGAGAGCATAGCCAGAGAGCGCCATCCTGCCATGATAACCATATCAAAGACCGTCCGCTATTGGGCGACAGCTGCCGTGGGTCTAAATCGCCGGAATGTGAGTACCGCTCGGCTCCGAGGCGCCGTACTTCCGTACGTACGGCGGAGGGCTTCTCCGTAGTAGTGTTTCGGTTTATCCTCGAAGGCTTCCTAGCGTCCCGAGGTCCTGTCGTGCGGCTGTTAGTAACGGGTGCCCTAGCCGGAATTTTTCTCTTCGCTGCCCTCGAAACTTTAGCCGCAATTGGGATCGTGGTGCCGCCGGGGTGGCCAATCGCTTTGATTGCTGGTGTATGCGGCGGCCTCAGCTATTGGCTCGCGCATACATTGCCTGCGCCCCGTCGACGATGAGACGCACATTGCGTCCGACCAGGTGCGCGATTTTGGAGGGCTCGGTGGAGGGTTTCTCCGCCGCCGAAGGTCCGAAAGCCGCGGGAAGCGAACCTGCCGCTTTGGGCAAGGATCGCTGGTTAGCGGCCGCCCCGTTCGATCAACATGGCTTTCCGAGATGTACTGTTGCCCACCCAAATGCCTCAACGGGTATCGACAACATAACTTGATCGTTTACCCGATTGTATCGGACAACGCCGGACGAGCGCGTTTCAACGGCTTCCGCCATTCTGGCGGCCCCGGTGGGAGCGCTGACGGTGCCATCGTGTAGGATGAAGGCTGGGGTCACTTCCACCTCGCGCCCGTCGGACCTCCAAGGTCCAATCTCAAACGATTTTAGGCTAGACTCGTCGACAAAGGTTCCTGTCTTACCGGCTACGCGAAAGAAGGGTATTCCATCGTCGAAGCGATAACATCCCTCCGCAACGTTCGCCTGTACAGATTTGCCTGCACAGCCCGACAGCAACACCGTGCCAATTACGATTGTGATCATAGTCCGCATTGCGCCACAATGGCCGGTCATCGGAATGACCGCAAATGCGACGAAAGCTCCCGTGGGTATCGACCGCGAGAATGCGGGTACCGCTAGGCCCAAATGCGCCGTATTTCCGCGCGTAAGGCGGAGGGGGTCTCCGCCGTCAGCGAGCGTGAAGCCGGTCTCAATCCCGGTTTGCTGCCTTCGCTCGGTCGGCCGCGAATGCCCATACCATGACGCCCAGAAACGCGACGAAGCCGCCATAGCCAACGTGCTCGCCCACCAGGAATTGTCTTAGACAAAAGCCAACGAATCCTAGTGATAGGACGAGTTGTGCAGCCCGCACCGCCGGGTGCAGAAGAATCGGTTTCGAGATCATTCCGGAACGTCCTGTCAGTCTCATCCCACCTCCATTAGCAGGAGGGCCGTCCAAGGCGGTATGGGCACCGCCAAGTTATCGCATCACCGCTGAAGCTACGAAATCGCGATTTGAATGTAGGATTTGATGGCCGCTAACCACACTAAGGACAAGACTTGACGTCAGCGCGACGAAGCGTGGAATTGCCACCATTTTTTTCTATATTGGATCAGGCGCTGATGCCGGAGGGAAAAATACGGTGGGTGGGGCCAGTAGCAGGAAAGATCAGGCACTGGCGTACATCTCCGATTACATCGTGAGGGAAGGACGTAGCCCATCGATGCGCGAGATCGCGATCTCGCTGTCGGTTAGCGACACCCGCGCAAAGGCACTGGTGAAAAAGCTCGCGGCCGAGAAGATGATCGATCGCGCGCCCGGTGCGCAGCGGGCGATTACCGTGCCCGGGTTAATGGACCGCCATCTGATCGAGCGGATGCGCGGCATGGGCATGAAGATCGACGACGATTTTGTCTGCCCGCCCGACGTGGTGCCGTTACCACAAGGGAATCTGCCGCTAGTGGCGATCCTCGATCATATCCCTGATCCTGAAGGGGATCATCATGGCCGGAATTCCGACTAGGATCGCAGCGGGCGCGCCTGTGGTCAGCACCGACGATTACGAACAGCAGCGATTTGTGCACCTGGTGCTGGGCGCGCCGCGGCCAAAGCCCGGGCGCAACAAAGCGCGGAAGGGGAAGGCGCCGCCAATCGTCCGCCTGGCGCCAGGCATCGAGGAGCAAGTCGCGCAACGCGAGCGCTGGTCGCACAAGGCGTTCGGCACGCCGCAGACACACGATTTCGCAGATGCCGAGCGCCGGCGCGAAGGATCGCTTGCCCGCCTCGTGGCAACGGGCGCGCTCGACGTTCACCAGCTCGCGGCCGCGCAAGAGATTGCGACGGCGCACGAAGCGATCACGGCCGACGTCGCGGTCCGCACCGCCAAGCTGGAGCCGCGCGGCAGTCGCGGTGGCCCGAACGCCGCGTCGGCCGAGCGGATCGGCGCCGTGCTTCGAGAGCAGGCGTACACGCGCTGGCGCGCGGCGATCGGCGCCGATGGCGCGATGCTCCTCGCGATCATCGTTGACGATATGGGGTTGGTCGAAGCGGCCCGGCGCTGGCGAAAGTCGAACCGCCGGACGAAGGCGGTCCTGATCCGCGCGCTGGACGGATGGAAACGGGTCTGACCCGTTACCTTTGGGGAACTTCCCACAAGGTCACCTGCGAAAACGGTCACGTAACTGGCAATTCCGACCCCGCGATAGCTGCGTCCGGCGCCCGCTGATCTCCCCCCCTGGGATCGGCGGGCGCTTTGGCATGAGGAGGCTGATGCATGGTCCACGACCACTCCCGCCAGCGTCGCCCCGTCCAGGCGCGCTCGAACGTGCCCGATCAGCTCGAACGCCTCTCGGATCGGTTCGACGTGCTGACCCACCGGGCGCGCCTGGGCGAGATGACACCGAAGCTCTTCGAGGAGCTGGAGACCGATGCGCAGGCGATCGCCGCCGATCTGGTCGCAATTTTCCGGGGCCGACCGTCCCGTCCCACGAACCCGCCGCTGTATGTCAGCGCCGATGGCACGAAGGCAGCATGGTGATGTCGATCCCCCGTCAACAGATCGAGCAGGTGCTTGACGCCGGGCACCCGGAGACCGCGCTGATCGGCGTTCCGGTCAGCCTGCTCCGCGAGCTGTTCCGCGCGGCATCCGCGCCGCCGGCGGCGTTCGATCCCGTGCAGCTTGCCGGCAAGGTGCCGACGAACCTCGGCTTCGACACCGGCCGCGACGCGGTGCCGGCATGACCGACAAGCCGCATCCCGGTGCCGTCGAGGTAGGCGGCGAGCTGTACCTCCGCGACTGCAAGGGCAACCTGGTGCCGATCACGGCCATCAAGGCGGGCGACCTGCTGGTCGACGAGCTGGTGCGCGGTATCATCCGGCGCGCCAAGGCGATGTCGGATCAGCTCGCCGCCTTCCGCGTCGAGTCGTTCGCCCAGATCGGCGCGCTGCAGGCCCTGCTCGACCAGCAGTACGGCGTGACCGTGGGCGGCAAGAAGGGCAACATGACGTTGGCCACCTTTGACGGGTGCCAGCAGCTGAAGGTGCAGGTCAGCGACCAGTACGACTTCGGCCCCGAGCTGCTCGCGGCCAAGGCGCTGATCGACGAATGCCTGACCGAGTGGGCAGGCGGCAGTCCGCCCGAGCTGCGCGCCATCGTCAACCGCGCCTTCAGCGTGGAGAAGGAAGGGCAGATCAACCGCGCCGGCCTGCTGATGCTGCTGCGCGTGGAGAGCAAAGACCCGCGCTGGGGTCGCGCGATGGACGCCATCCGCGACAGTATGCGTACCGTCGGTTCGCGCGAGTACCTGCGGGCCTATGAGCGGCCGACCTTTGACGGGGCATGGAAGGGCATCACGCTCGACATCGCATCGGCCTGACATGCCGGTGCAGCCGCCGCGGTTCGGTCGTCGACCTGCTCAGGCTAAGGCCCATGTCGGCAGCTACCAGCACAAGCGCCTGCGCGGCCGGGCCGGCGTCCGACTGCGCGAACAGGTCCGGCGCGAGGAGCCGCTCTGCCGCAAGTGCCTCGAGATGGGGCGCACGCGGGCGACCGAGGAGGTCGACCACATCCGTCCGCTCAGCGCTGGCGGATCGAACGCCCGGTCGAACCTGCAGGGCCTTTGCGTGCCGTGTCACAAGGAGAAGTCGGCGCGCGAGCAAGCGGTTGTGCCCGCCGCGCCGATCGGCGCTGTACGGCCGCCCTGCGCGCCCACAGACGGCATCTGACCGGGGGGGTGGGTCAATCCCTCCAACCCGGCCGGGCCGGACACCGTGGGTTCGTCAGATGTTTGAATAGGCCTATTCAAAACTATTTTGTGCGAGGTTCCTTATGGCCAGCGGTGGTGCGCGGCCTGGTACGGGGCCGAAGAGAAAATGCCCGATCATCACGATGACCGCGACCGAGCGGGCGCTGGTGCCAGCGTCGCCCGGCGCCGCGATCAAGATGGTGCCGCCGATCCATCTGGGGGAGTTGGCGCAGCTGATTTTCGCCGAGCTGGTCGAGCAGCTGGAGCGCGAGGGGCGGGCGGACGTGCGCTACGTCCAGCACGTCGCGCTGACCGCGATGCGCCTCGAACAGGTGCAGCGGTTTCAGGCGGTCCTCGAGACGGCCGGCGACACATACGAAACCGTCGGCGCCGGCGGCAGCGTGATGTACCGTGTGCGGCCCGAGGTGAAGCTGCTGTCCGACGCGATGCGGCAGGCGCAGTCACTCCTCGGTGAGCTGATGCTCAACCCGGTCGCCGCTCTGCGGATCGCCGGCGGCAAGGATGACCTGCCGGGCGAGTTCGACGATTTCTGAGGAGCGATTATGGACCCGAAAGCAAAATTGCGTGAACGTTGCATCGAGCTTGCCCTGGCTGCGCAAATCACCGACCCGAAGCGCGTTATCGAGGCTGCGCGGTCCTTTGAACAATTCATTCTGAGCGAAGCGGATCGCGCCGATCGCGGCGACGCACCCGCCGCTTAACGCCCCATGGTCCGCGCGCCGGGTGCGCCGGCGCGGGACTATCCCGCGATCGCGCGGAAGTATGCGGCCGACGTCGTTGCCGGCACGATCCCGGCCGGCAAGTCGATCCGGCTGCAGTGTCAGCGGTTCGTTGACGAGCTGAAGCTCCAGAAGACCGCGGTGTTTCCCTACCGGTTCGACGAGGACCGCGCCGCCCGGCCATGCCGGTTCATCGAGAAGCTGCCGCATACGAAGGGGGAGTGGGCGCGGCAGAAGAAGCGCCTGGTGCTCGAGCCGTGGCAGATCTGGAACATCTGCGTCGTCTTCGGGTGGCTGCATAAGACGGGCACGCAAAAGGATACCCGGCGGTTTCGCCGTTGGGTGCTGGTCGTGCCGCGCAAGAACGGCAAATCGGCGATCGCCGCCGGCGTCGGCCTGTACATGCTCTGCGCCGATGGCGAGTTCGGTGCCGAAATCTACTCCGGAGCGACCAACGAGAAGCAGGCCGGCGAGGTTTTCCGCCCCGCCCGGCTGATCGTCGACCGGTTCAAGCCGCTGCGCGACCGATTCCGCATCCAGCTGCTCGCCAAAACGCTGCTGCGGCCGGACGACGGATCCAAGTTCGAGACGATCGTCGGAGATCCGGGCGACGGGCAGTCGCCCAGCTGCTCGATCCACGACGAATATCACGAGCATGTCGACGACGGGCAGGTCGACACGATGA
>CAJYHD010000590.1 GCA_913773715.1 uncultured Sphingobium sp. | reverse complement strand
TTTCCTGCGTCCGGCCCGACTGCTTGCCCTTGGCCGCTTCACGCGAACCGCGCGTATGGGTGGCGCGGGGCAGCATGCCATATTCCGCGGTCACCCAGCCCGACCCCTTGCCGCGAAGGAAGGGCGGGACCTTTTCTTCCACCGAAGCGGTGCAAAGTACGCGCGTGTCGCCGAAGCTGACGAGGCAGCTACCCTCGGCATGGATGGTGAAGCCGGGCTCCATGGTGATGTCGCGCATCTGGTCGGGCGCGCGGCCGGAAGGACGCATATTCATTCTCCGAAACTGTCAGGCGGTGGGGCTTAGCGTCGGCGGTTGCGCGATACCAGTGCCAAGACGCGATTTAGGCGATAAGAGAGCGGCATGAGCAAGAAAATGACGATCATGGCAGCCGCGTTGATGATGACCGGATGCGCCACGGGGGAGAGTGCCGACCTCGAAAAGCCGCGCCTGCCCGGTGACACGATCCGCTTCACGGCGGGGCGCTGTTTCGGGACATGCCCGGCCTACAGCCTGCGCGTGACGCCGGATGGATCGGGCCTGATCGAGCCGGAGAAGTTCACCGCCGTTCCGGGACCGACGCGCTTTGCGGTGACGCCTGCGCAATATCGCCGCTTCCGGTCTGCGCTGCTTACCTATCGCCCGCCGACAGGGACGACGAAGCGGATCGGGCAGGGGGAGAATTGCGATCGCTTCGCCACCGACATGCCTTCCTATGCTATCGCATGGACCCGCGAGGATGCAAAGCCGACACGGCTCGAATATCAGTCGGGCTGCATGGATGCGCGTTATGGCAAGCTGCGCGCGACGATCGCATCGATCCCGAAGATGCTCGACGTCGAATCGATGGTGAAGCCGAACGCGCGAAAGAAGAAATGACCCGCTTGAGCGCCGCAGCGGCGTCACCTAGATAAGCACTATGTCGGTCATCCCGGTTTCCGAACTCAATGATCGTGCGCGTGACGTCTTTCGTCTCGTGGTGGAAAGCTATCTCGGCACGGGCATGCCGGTCGGATCGCGGACGCTGGCGAAGATGGCGACGCTCAGCCTGTCGCCCGCATCCATCCGCAACGTGATGCAGGATCTGGAGGAACTGGGCCTTCTCGCCGCTCCGCATACCTCTGCCGGGCGAATGCCGACGGAGACAGGGCTGCGGCTGTTCGTCGATGGCATGATGCAGGCGGCGGAGCCTTCGGCGGAAGAACGCCGCGCGATCGAGGCGGGAATTGCCGAAGGTGGGCCGATCGAGGAAGCGCTGTCTGCCGCCACCGCCACGCTATCGGGCCTGTCGGCCTGCGCCGGGATCGTCATGGTGCCCAAGCGCGAACCGGTGCTGCGCCAGTTCGGCTTCGTGCCGTTGAATGCGCGCCAGGCGCTGGCCGTGCTGGTAGGGCAGGACGGATCGGTGGAAAACCGCGTGCTGAACCTGCCCGAAGGCGTCAGTCCGGTGATGCTCAACGAAGCGGCGAACTTCATGTCGGCGCGCTTTGGCGGGCTGACGCTGCGTGAAGCGGGCGAGGCGCTGGCGCGCGAAATGGAGGCGGAACGCCATGCGCTCGACAGCGCGGCGCGCGATCTGGTGGCGCGGGGAATCGCGATCTGGTCGCATGATGCCGATGACCGCCCGGTGCTGATCGTGCGGGGGCAAGCGCATCTGATCGACGAAGGCACCGCCGCCGATCTGGAGCGGGCACGGCTGTTGCTCGAACAGCTGGAGGGCAAGCAGGAAATATTGGACCTGCTGCGCGGCGCCTTGGCGGGCAGCGCGACCAAAATCTTCATCGGTTCCGAAAACAAGCTCTTTTCCCTGTCGGGTTCTTCGGTCATAGCCGCCCCCTACCGTGGCGCGGACGGCCGGGTCGTCGGCGTGGTCGGCGTGATCGGCCCCACGCGCTTGAACTATGCGCGGGTGATCCCCATGGTGGACTTCACCGCACAGACGCTGTCGAGATTGATGAGATGAGCGAAGACAACCAGAATATCGAAAACACCGAAGTCGTGGACGCGCTGCCCGAAGATGCTGCGCCCGCTGGAGACGCTTCCGCCGAGCGCATCGCTGCGCTGGAGGCGGAACTCGCGACGGCCAAGCAGGACATTCTGTACGCCCATGCCGACACACAAAATGTGCGTCGACGGCTGGAAAAGGAACTGGCGGACGCGCGCGCCTATGCGTCGACCGCCTTCGCGCGGGACATATTGTCGGTAGCGGACAACCTCGGTCGTGCGCTTCAGACGATCCCGGCGGAATTGCGCGAGGATGAAAAGTTCAAGGGGCTGGTCGCAGGTCTGGAAGCGACGGGCCGCGAGCTTGAAGCCGTGTTTGGTCGCAATGGGATCCAGAAGATCGAATCGGTCGGCCAGCCGCTCGATCCCAACAAGCATCAGGCGATGATGGAGACGCCTTCTGCCGATGCCGCGCCGGGCACGATCCTGATCGAGATGCAGGCGGGCTATATGATCAAGGATCGCCTGCTGCGCCCCGCGCTGGTGAGCGTCGCCAAGGCGCCTGATTGAAACGTTTCCCCTCCCGTAAGCGGGAGGGGGGCTAGGGGGTGGGCGTGGCTGGCGCTGAAAGGCCGCCCCGCTGCGATTAACCTCGCGTACGGCTCGGCAAGTCTCGTGCCTCTCCCGCAAGCGGGCGGGGTAATCTAGGAGATTGCGCATGCGCCACGACCTAAACCTCACAACTGACCGCCCGACCTTCGTCACGCATCTCGAATGTTCGCTGACCGGCGAGCGATACGAGGCGGATCAACTGCATGGCCTGTCGGCGGCGGGCAAGCCGCTGCTGGTGCGGTATGATCTGGACGGCGTCCGCAATGCGCTGACCAAGGATGCGTTGGCGCAGCGTCCGATGGACCTGTGGCGCTGGCGTGAGTTGCTGCCGGTGCGGCAGACCACCAACATCGTGAGCCTGGGCGAGAATGCGACGCCGCTGATCCCGCTGCCGCGTACGGCCAAGCGGCTGGGGGCCGAGCATCTGCTGGCCAAGGATGAGGGACGCCTGCCGACTGCTTCGTTCAAGGCGCGTGGCCTCGTGATGGCGGTGTCGATGGCGAAGGAACTGGGCGTGACTCAGGTCGCGATGCCGACCAACGGCAACGCAGGCGCTGCGCTTGCCGCCTATGCTGCCGTGGCGGGCATGGAGGCGATCATCTTCTGCCCCGCCGATACGCCCGAGATCAACGTGCGCGAGATCGCGGCGCAGGGTGCGCGCGTCTATCGCGTCAACGGCCTGATCGATGATTGCGGCGCGATCGTGGGGCAGGGGGCGAAGGAGCGGGGCTGGTTTGACTTCTCGACGCTCAAGGAGCCGTATCGGATCGAGGGCAAGAAGACGATGGGGCTGGAACTGGCCGAGCAGCTTGGCTGGGAATTGCCCGACGCGATCTTTTATCCCACCGGCGGCGGCACGGGCCTCATCGGCATGTGGAAGGCGTTCGACGAGTTGGAGAAGATCGGCTTTATCGGATCGAAGCGCCCCAAAATGTTTGCGGTACAGGCCGAAGGATGCGCGCCGATGGTCCGTGCGTTCGAGGCGGGCGTAGAGTTCGCCGAGCGGTGGGAGGATGCGCATACGATCGCCATGGGTATCCGAGTGCCGCGTGCGGTGGGCGACTTCCTGATCCTGCGCGCGGTGCGGGAAAGCGGGGGCGCGGCGCTTGCCGTGTCGGATGACGCTATCTCGGCAGCGGTGCGCGATGTGGCGCGTGACGACGGACTGTTGCTCTGTCCGGAAGGTGGCGCGACTCTCGCGGCCTATCAGCGCGCTCTGGATGAGGGGCTGATCGAGCGGAGCGATCAAGCGGTTCTGTTCAATTGTGCGAGTGGGCTGAAGTATCCTCTGGCGGACCAATCGCGGACGCTGGATCGCCATCAGCCGATCGACTTCGCCAGCCTCTGACCCTCTCAAAGATGCAAAAAGATATATCGTAAGTCTAGACGTTCGCGATTTATAAGATATATCGCAAAGCATCATGAAACATATGAGAGAGAATAATATGCATCCCCATTACCCTTTTCGCGGCCGCCATGGCGTTGGCCGTTTTGCGATCCCAAACGGCTTCGGTCGGGGCGGTGGCCGTCATCGGTCCGACGCCGATTCCTTCGGTGAAGACGGACGCGGTGGTCGCGGTGGCGGCCGACGCCGCTTGTTCGACAATGAAACGCTGCGCCTGATCCTGCTGAAGCTGATCGCCGACGAACCGCGTCATGGTTACGAACTGATCCGTGCGATCGAGGCGCTGTCCGGCGAGGCTTATGCGCCCAGCCCCGGCGTGGTCTATCCGACGCTGACGCTGTTGTCCGAAATGGACCTGATCGTCGAGCAGCCGGGCGAGGGCAGCCGCAAGCGCTTCGCCATAACTGAAGCCGGACAGGCCCAGATCGCCGAACGGCGCGAGGCGCTCGACATGGCGCTCGAACGGCTCGCGCATATGGCGCACAGAGCGCGTCGGGTCGATGGCGGTCCGGTGCGACGCGCGATGCATAATCTGCGCTTTGCCGTGCAACAGCGTATGGAAAAGGAGGGCGCCGACGAGCAGACCATGTTCGATGTCGCTGCCCTGATCGATGAAGCTGCCAGCAAGATCGAAAGGCTCTGATCCATGACCCTGACCGCGACCGTTCCGACGACCAGCGCGAGCCGCTACCTCCAGCAGCTATGCAAGCATTGGAGCCACAAGTTCGAGGTTAGCTTCGATGCGGAAAAGGGCGAGATCACCTTCCCTATGGGGCCGATCCGCATGGAGGCAGAGGCCGAGGCGCTGATCGTGACGATCGAGCCAACGCCCGATGCGGATGTCGAACGCTTCAAGCAGGTGGTCGCTGATCACCTCGACCGCTTCGCCTTTCGGGAAGCGCCGCTGACCTTTGATTGGAAGTAACGCCGTCGTCATCCCAGCGCAGGCTGGGATCTGAGGCCTTATAGCTCAGCACTATGCGGCACGAGATCCCAGCTTTCGCTGGGATGACGGGGTGGCTAAATATCCTCGATCATTTCCGCCAGCACGGCGAGGCAATCCTTGCCGAGTTGCGCGGAGCGGGCGGGGGACCAGCCAAAGTCTGCGTCGGGCAGGTCGTCATTGTCCTTGAACGGCATTTCCAGTGTCATCGCCACCGCGCCATAGCGGTGGGCGAGCTGGTTGGTTGACATGGACAGGTTTGCCTTGCCCGCAGGCGCGACCGGATATCCAAGTCGCGTCTGGAAGTCGGGCGTTCGCGCCGCCAGCGTGTCGCGGAAACGGTGATAAAGCATCTTCTGCTTTTCGGTAATCGACGGGATGCCTTCGAACCCGGCGATGAATACGGCGGCGATCGCCTCGTCGCCATGCACGTCCATGGCGAAATCGACGCCAGTGTCGTCCATCGCATTGCGGACCAGCAGCACTTCCGGGCTGCGGTCCGCCGTCGGTTCATGCCATTCGCGGTTGAGGTTCACGCCTGCCGCATTGGTGCGCAAATGGCCGCGACGGCTGCCGTCAGGGTTCATGTTGGGAACGAGATGGATCGTCGCCTTTTGCCGCAACAGCCGCGCGACGGCATCCTCGTCATCGGTGAGCCGCTCCAGCGCACCCTCCATCCACCATTCCGCCATGCTCTCGCCGGGATGCTGGCGGGCGTAAAGCCACACCTGCTTGGGGCCGTCCCCGACAGTCAACAGGTCGAGCGGCTGCCCATCCAGCGTCAATCCCAGTTCGCGATGCGCGACGCCCGGCTGACAAGCGGCCCAGGCGATGAGGTCATGGTGCCGCTCCATCGAATAGGGCGCGAAATAGGCAAGCCACACCGCATTGCTGTCGGGCGACAGGCGGATGGTCAGAGTGCCGTCCGCATAGTCCGTATCCGCGAGTAACCAGTTCTCGCGATCCTCGCTGGTGCGTGCGCTATAGCCCGCCCAGCCATCGGGATAAGCCGACCCCGCGCAATTAAGGATCGCCAGTTCTACCTCGCGCCCCGCGACGCCCGCCACGCGGAAATGGAACCATTGATAGAAGTCGCTCTGGTGATCGGTCACGATCTCCAGTTCGGCGCGCACACGCTCGCCATTATCGTTAATGGAGAGGACGCGGATATTGCCGCTGTCGAAGGCGGAGGTGATCGAAATGCTCATTTGACGCTTATAGTCCGCCCGGACTCGCCCGGATAGCCTTGAAGCAGCGCGGCGGTCAGGCGCTGGACGGCGGCGATAGGCTGGCCCGCGGGCGTGCCCTGCTTCGCTTCGCCGATCGCGCGGCCCTCCCAGATGTTGCTCTGCTCGCCGCGACGACGAAGCTGCAACTGAAGCTCGGTGGTGATGATGTCCTTGGGGCGGCCCGACAGATTGATGCCGATGCCCAGGCCCATACCGGAATAGCCGCGACTGCCGACACCGCCGCCCACGCCCACGCTTACCGGATTGCCGCTTCGATCGACGCCGCCGGGGCGGAAGTTGCGGCGGAAGGCGACGAGTACGACATAGTCGCTGCGTCCACCCTGCGCGACCGGCGTGAAGCCAGCACGCTGCCATTCCTGCGCGATCACACCCGCGTAGTTCTGGAACTCCAGGCTGACGTCTGGAT
>CAJYHD010000589.1 GCA_913773715.1 uncultured Sphingobium sp. | reverse complement strand
GAAACCGATGAGATAAGGCCAGACCGAGCGCACGCCCATACGGTTCATGCCGAACATCGACGCCAGCACGATCACCGCGCCGGCAATCCACATGAGATCGAGTTGCTGCGTATAGACGAGCGCAATGATGGCGACGGCGCCCATATCATCTACGATCGCGATTGCCGTCAGCAACAGTTTGAGTGACGGCGGCACGCGGCTGCCAAGCAGGGACAGGATGCCGATCGCGAATGCGATGTCGGTCGCCGCAGGTATCGCCCATCCCGATGCGACCGATGGATCGCTGCTGGTGCAAGCAAGATAGACGAGCGCCGGGCACAGCATCCCGGCACAGGCTGCGATCATGGGCAAGCGCCGATCGCGCCAGCATGACAGCCCGCCGATCATCCATTCGCGTTTGATTTCCAGACCGACGAGCAGGAAAAATATCGCCATCAACCCGTCGTTGATCCACAGATGCACGTTCATGGGACCGATGGCGGGGCTGAGGACCGGCCCCGTCTCCGCCTCAGTAAAAAGGTGGAAGGCATGGCCGATATCTGCGGGCGCATTGGCGAGCAGCAGCGCCAGCGCGGACGCCGCCACCAACAGGATCGCGCCCGCCGCCTCTCCCGAGAAAAAGGCGCGAAAGGAGAAAAAGCGGCGCTCCATGGCGGTGGCGATCCTTATGTCTTGAAAGCCCGCGACAAAATCGCGTTATGCTTCAGGAATGGCTTGGAGCCGACATGCGGCCATGCCATGGTCTTTGACGGGCTTGATACGGGGGGTCAAGAACGTGGGAGACGTGGCGGCCGCCTGGTTGGTGGTCATCCATCATGAGATTTTGCTGTTCGCGGTCGTGGGCCTCGCTATCGGCGGCCTCGACGATCTCGTCATGGACCTGCTGTTCTTCGCGCGGAAGGCATGGCGCGACCTGTTCATCTATCGCCGCTACGACCGCATGACGACCGCGACACTGCCGCCTTCGATCGCGCCGGGACGGCTCGCCATTTTCGTCCCCGCTTGGCAGGAAGCGGAGGTGATTGGGCAGATGCTGCACCATGCCCTGACGCACTGGGGCCATACCGATTATCGCATCATCGTCGGCGTCTATCCCAACGATCCCGACACGATCGCCGCCGTGGCCGACGTGGCGCTGGATGAATCCCGCATCCTCATCAGCATCAACGATCGCCCCGGCCCGACCACGAAGGCGGATTGCCTCAACGGCATCTGGCGCGCGATGCTGGTGGACGAGCGGGCAAGCGGCATCGCCTACAAGGCGATCATGCTGCACGATGCCGAAGACGTCGTCCATGCCGATGAAATCCGACTGTTCGACTTCATGATCGACCGGTTCGCCATGGTCCAGCTTCCGGTTCTGCCGCTGCTCAGCCAAGGCGACTGGCTCTCCCGCGCGGTTGCCAATCATTATGGCGACGAGTTCGCAGAGAGCCACTCAAAATTGCTGACCGTGCGGGAAGCGCTTGGCGCATCGGTTCCCTCCGCTGGCGTCGCCTGCGCCTTTGAGCGCTCGGCTCTCGCCCGCTTGGCGCCCTCGCCGGATCAGGGGCCGTTCGACCCCACGTCCCTCACCGAAGATTACGAAGCGGGCCTGCGCATTCGCGACATGGGCGGTCGCGGCGTTTTCGTGCGGATGCGCGATGCGCACGGAGAGATGGTCGCCACGCGCGAATATTTTCCCGACAGCATCGACGCCGCCGTGCGCCAGAAAGCGCGCTGGATCGTCGGCATCTCGCTCGCCGGATGGGATCGCCTCGGCTGGCGCGGCGGTCCGGCCGAATGGTGGATGCGCATCCGCGACCGGCGCTCGGCGCTTGCCGCCTTCGTTCTCACCATGGCCTATCTCGCGATGCTGCTCTGGGTCATCCTCGTCGGTCTCGAACTGTTCGGCGCGGTTACGTTGACGCCGCTGTCGCCCGAGTTGCGCGCGCTGATGGCGCTCACATCCTTCCTGATGCTGTGGCGCGCTTTCGTTCGCGCGCTGTTCGTCGGACGCTGCTATGGCTGGAAGCAGGGGCTTGCCTCGATCCCCCGAACATTCATCGCCAACTATATCGCAATCTTCGCCGCGCGGCGTGCCATGCTGCTCTATATCCGGTCGCTGCTCGGCAATCCGCTCGCGTGGGATAAGACGCAGCACCGCTTCCCCGATCTGTCGAGTGCACCGTGAGGAAAGAACCCGGCGGGCGGCCGCTGCGTTTCTTCGCCATGCTCGCCATCGGCTGGGTCGCCATCCGCCTCGCCAGCCAACCTTGGGCGGTAGAGGCCACTCCCGAAACGCCGCCCGCGCTGGCAATCGCGGGCATTGCGCCCGCCGTAGCCGCTCCGCTCAAAATATCGGCACCGGAGCAAAAATCACTCCGCAACTTGGCATATCGAAGCGTTGCTCGATCCGCATCGCAGGCGTTCGACGCCCCCCTAGACCTCACATCTTTTGTGCATGAGTCTAACAGCTTTGCGCCCCGCCGCCATGGCGAAGCTTTGGAAGACGATCCACCCGGAGACGGCATGGCAATTGGCCCGGTCCAGCCTACCCCGCTCCCACCCCCTGCTTCCCAACGACAAGCACCCGACCGCTGGCGCGCAAGTGCATGGATACTCTGGCGACCGGATGGATCGGGCACCGACATCGCAAGACTTGGGCGGCTCGGCGGCTCGCAAGCGGGCATCCGCATCGACCGTGAGATCGCTGCGCCCGGATCATCCCGCCTCGCCGCCTATGCGCGCGCGACGACGGCACTCCAGCGCCCCGCCGCGCCGGAAGCCGCCCTCGGCATCGCACTTCAACCCGACCGCAATCTGCCCGTCACCGTAGCGATCGAGCGCCGCGCCGCGCTGGGCGATGGCGGGCGCAACGCCACTGCCGCCTATGTCGCGGGCGGCTTTGGCCCGACGCCTGTCTTCGGCGACATGGAGGCCTCAGGCTATGCGCAGGCGGGCATCGTCGGCACCCGCCAGCGCGATGCCTTCGTGGACGGCAAATTCTCCCTCCTTGCCCCTGTCTCGAAAAGCCCATTGAAATTCGGCGCATCGCTATCAGGCGGCGCGCAACCCGGCGTTCATCGCATCGATATCGGCCCGGAAGCGCAGGTCAGACTGCCCCTCCCCGCCACGACCGCGCGGCTCTCGCTCGAATGGCGGGAACGGATCGCTGGCCGGGCCGCTCCCTCCTCTGGCCTCGCCCTCACCCTCGCCGCCGATTTCTGACGCGGATTATTTCGCGGCGCATCTTTCTATCCCCGCTGTTTGGCTTTACGCCCGAAAGTGCATGGACCTCTATCTGCCCATCGCCAATCTGTCGGTGAACGCGCTGGTGATCGTGGCGCTGGGCGGCGTGGTCGGCCTGCTTTCCGGCATGTTCGGCGTCGGCGGTGGCTTTCTGACGACGCCTTTGCTCATCTTCTACGGCATTCCGCCCACCGTCGCAGCAGCCTCCGCCGCCAGTCAGGTCACGGGTGCCAGCGTATCCGGCGTCATGACGCACATGCAGCGCGGCACGGTCGATTTCCGCATGGGCGGCGTCCTCATCGCAGGCGGCATCGTCGGCGCGGGCCTTGGCGTTCTAATCTTTCGCCTGCTCCAGCATCTGGGCCAGATCGATACCGTCATCGGCATTCTTTACGTGCTGATGCTGGGCGGCATAGGCGGGCTGATGGCGAAGGAATCGATCCAGTCGCTGATCGCGCTCAAGACGGGCAGGAAGGCCACGGCCAAGCAACGCCGCCACCACCCGCTCGTCGCAGCGCTCCCCATGCGCTGGCGCTTCTATCGCTCGGGCCTCTATATCTCGCCGCTTGCGCCGCTGCTGCTCGGCATGGCGACGGGCATCCTCACCATGTTGCTGGGCGTCGGCGGCGGCTTCATCCTCGTCCCCGCCATGCTCTATCTGCTCGGCATGTCGACCCAGTCGGTGGTCGGCACGTCGCTGTTCCAGATTCTGTTCGTCACCGCCGCCACGACGATGATGCACGCGATGACGACGAAGGCGGTCGACCTCGTCCTCGCCATGCTGCTGCTGATCGGCAGCGTCACCGGCGCGCAGATCGGCACGCGACTGTCGATGACGATCCGCCCGGAATATCTGCGCGTGCTACTCGCCTTCATCGTGCTGCTGGTCGCGGGGCGGATGGCGCTCGGCCTTGGCTGGCGCCCCGACGCTATCTTCACGATTGAGGTGCGCTGATGACTTGGCGCAGGTGGCTGATCGCTGCCGTCCCGCTGCTGATGGCGGCCGACGAGCCGCGCCTCGTCCCCGACGTGTCCCAGCGCGACGTCGAAATCCAGTACAGCTTCACCGGCGCGGACCTGCTGCTGTTCGGTGCGATCGTCTATCCCGACGGGCGACGCCCGATAAAGCCCGCCGACATCGTTGTCGTGCTGAAAGGCCCCGAACAGTCGATCACCATGCGCGAAAAGCAGAAGGTCGCGGGCATCTGGGTCAATGCCGACGAAGCGCGCTTCCGCTCGGCCCCCAGCTTCTACGCGATGGCGTCCTCCCGCCCGATCGACAAGATCGTGGACGACCGCACCGCCGCCATATACGAACTGGGCGTGGACAAGCTGCAACTGTCGCCCTCCTCGCTCAACGAAAGCGCGGAGCTGGACCGGTTCCAGCGAGGCCTGGTCGATCTGCGCGAAAAATCCGGCCTCTTCGTCGAACGTCCCGGCACGGTGGAGATCAGCGACGGCGTCCTCTATCGCGCGCGCCTGCCGTTATCGGCGCGCGTCATCGTCGGCGATTATACCGCAGAGACGTTTCTGGTGCAAAATGGCCGCGTCGTCGCCGCCGCGGTGCGCGACATCACGGTGCAGAAGTCCGGCTTCGAACGCTTCATGGCGATCGCGGCGGAACGTTGGTCCTTCCTCTACGGCCTTGTCGCCATCGCACTGGCCGTCGGCATGGGCTGGGCGGCAGGCGCGATCGCCCGCCGCGTCTGATCAGCCCGCCAATATTTCGGCGTAGAGTGCCGGATCGACGTTACTGCCGGACAGCACCACCGCCGTCGCGCCCTCACAAGGCGGTGCCTTACCTTTCAATACCGCCGCCAATGCGACCGCGCCGCCCGGCTCCACCACCAGCTTGAGCGTCGTGAAGGCAAAGCGCATTGCATCGCGCACCTGCGCCTCGCTCACGGTCAACCCGCCCGCCACCAGCGCCCGATTGATCGGGAAGGTCAGTTCCCCCGGCATCGGCGCCATCAGCGCGTCACAGATGCTGGTGGCTCCAGCCGCCACCGCCTGACGCTCACCGATGACAAGCGACCGCGCGGTATCGTCGAAGGCTTCCGGTTCCACGGTGAAGACCTGCGCACCTGACGTTCGTCCCGCCGCCGCCGTAGCGATCCCCGCCGTCAACCCGCCGCCACCGCAACAGACGAGGATTTGCGAAACGGACGCGCACAAGTCCGCAGCCTGATCCAGTATCTCCAGCCCGGCCGTCCCCTGACCCGCGATGATGAAAGGATCGTCGTAGGACGGCACCAAAACCGCCCCACGTCCGCTCGCCAGAGCCGTCGCAATTTCCTCCCGACTCTCGCGCTGCCGGTCATAGGTCACGACCTCCGCCCCCAACGCGCGGGTATTGGCGAGCTTGATGGCAGGCGCGTCCGCAGGCATCACGATCGTCGCAGGCATGTCCAGCAGTCGCGCCGCCGCCGCCACGCCCTGCGCATGATTTCCCGACGACCAGGCGACGACGCCCGCCGTGCGCTGCGCCGCATCCAGCCGCGCCAGACGATTATAGGCGCCCCGAAACTTGAACGACCCGGTATGCTGCGCCCCCTCGAACTTCAGCAGCACGCGTCGCCCGCACCGATCGTTCAGCGCCGCATTTTCGATCAGCGGCGTCCGAACCGCAGCAGGCGCGATCGCGCGCGCGGCGTCCACCACATCGTCATAGCGGATTGCGAAACCGGCTTGCGTCATGGTGTGTCTCCCTGTCGCAGCGACGACTAGAAGAGGCTCGCCTGCACGGGAAGGGCCAGCGCCGTGACATTGGCCGACCCGCCGCCCCGTTCAAAATCGATCAGCCAGCGCTTCGTTTCGATCCCGCCAGCAAAGCCCGTCAGCGCGCCATTCCCACCGACGACACGATGACAGGGCGCGATGATCGACAGCGGGTTACGCCCGTTCGCCGACGGCCAGCCGGGCGGTGGGCGCGGCGAACGGG
>CAJYHD010000588.1 GCA_913773715.1 uncultured Sphingobium sp. | reverse complement strand
CTTGGGTGCCTGCGCCGGCGTCGCGGGCGCAGCGGCGGCAGGTGCCGGCGCGGCCTGACCCTGACGGCCACCCGGCTGCCAGCCAGCGGGCGGCGTGATGCCGACGCTCGGCACCAGCGCGTTGAGCTCGGTCACGACGGCCTGCGTGATATCGACGGTCGGCTGATAGGACACGGTCGCTTCGGGCGAGAGGATCAGGTCCGTCTTCGTCTTGGTCATCGCGGCCTTCAGCGCGTCCGACAGCTTCGCCGTGATCTGCTCTTCGACATAGGCGTTGGCGAGCGCGATCGGCTGGCTCATGCGCTGGAGTTCGGCCTGCGCGGTCTGCTGCGACTGCTGGAACTGCTGATACTGGGTTTCGATCGCGGGCGTCGGCTTGTTGTTCGCAGCCTTGAGCGCAGCCTGGATCGCGTCGCCCTTGGTCTTGAGGTCCGTATCGATCGCCGTCTTGCGCGCGTTGAACGAATCGATCTGCGCCTTGTAGGTCGTCTGGATCTGCGTGCGGGCAGCCGTATAGGCAGCGCTGGTGCCGACGGCGCGCTGAAGGTCGGCGACGGCGATGCCGGTCTTCGACTGGGCAGCGGCAGGTACGGCGGAAAACGCGATGGCGGTCATGGGAGCCAGGGCGAGCGCCGCGGCCTTATAAATCGTCTTCATCAGAATTGAGTCCCTACGTTAAAGGTAATCAGCTTGTTGTCGTCCCCTGGTTGCTTCAGCAGGGCCTTGGCGATGTCGATGCGGAACGGGCCAAAGGGCGAGTTCCAGTTGACGCCGAAGCCCACGGACACACGCGGCTTCAGCGTGTCGCCCAGATATTCTTCCTCGAACGCGCCACCGGCATAGGCCGCTGTGAAGCCTGTCGGTGCTGGAGCGCACTGGCCAGCCGAAGCGGCAGGAACCTGCGAGGCCGTTCCTGTCGTGCCTGCGACAGGGGTCAGGTTGCAATAACCGGGGAACTGGCCGCGGCCGAGACCCGGGAACCTATTGTTGTCGTTGATAAGGCCGGGATTGCGTAGACCCGCAACCGCACCCACATCGACATAGACCGACGGGCGAAGGCCCATTTCACGCGCGCCCGAACCCAGCGGCAGTTCCAGTTCCGCATGCGTCAGATAATAGACCCGGCCACCGAGCGCGTCGTCGGTGATGTTGCTGCGGCTGTTGTTGCGAACATAGCTTGTCGTGCCATCCGCGTTGGTCTGCGCCTGAAGGAAGAAGCGCTTCACACGTGGTCCGACGCCGCGAATGTCGAAGCCACGGAAGTTCGGCTCGCCTAGGAACCAGCGATCGACCAGGCGAACCGGATCGACGATCTGACCCGTAGCATCGCGGCGCTCACCTTCAAGACTATGGATATAGCCACCCTCGCCCGAGAGCGAGAAGACGAAGCCGCTGCCCAGCGCGACATATTGCGCAGCGCTGAGGCGGGTCTTGATGTAACGGACGTCACCGCCCAGACCCGCGAAATCCTGGCTGATGATGAAGTTGCGGCCACGCGTCGGGCGGATGCGGTTGTCGCGCGTGTCGAAGATCAGCGAATAGCCGAGCGAGGATGTCGTCCGCTTGCCGAGCGCGTCGCAAAGATAGCGGCCGCCCTTCAACGGGTCGCAGACGCCGTTGGTATAATAGGTCGCCTGATCCAGCGTCACATTGTCGAAGTTCAGCGTATAGCGCAGCGCCGCCGAAATATATTCCGTGATCGGAACGCCCGCGCGCAGCTGGAAGCCGGTCGTCGTCTGCTCGTAGGTCGTATTACGGTTGTTGTTAAGACCGTAGTTGAAGCTGTTGAAATCGCGCCGATAAATGTCGCCACCCAGCGCGATGTTCTTGTCCATGAAATAGGGTTCGGTGAACCCGACTTCGATGGACTTGGAATAGGCCGAATAGTTGACCGAGGTGCGCAGTTCCTGGCCCTTGCCGCGGAAGTTGCGCTGCGTGATCGATGCCGCGACGATGAAGCGTTCGAGCGAGGAGTAACCCGCCGACAGCGACAGTTCGCCGGTCGATTTTTCCTGCACATTGGTTTCGAGCACGATGCGATCGGGCGCGGAACCGGGCTTCTGCTCGACATCGAGCTTTTCCTGGAAGAAGCCGAGCGAGTTGATGCGATCCTTCGACCGCTTGACGAGGAAGCTGTTGAAGGCGTCGCCCTCGGCCAGACGGAATTCGCGGCGGACGACCTTGTCCTGCGTCAGCGTGTTGCCGTTGATGTCGACCCGCTCGACATAAACGCGCGGCGCGTTGGCGATGCGGAAATTAATCCCCATCGTCAGGTCTTCCTTGCTGCGGTTGAAGTCGGGCTGCACGTCGGCGAAGGCGTAGCCGAACAGGCCCGCCGTCTCGCTCAGTGTGTCGACCGTGTCTTCCACCTGCTTGGCGTTGTACCAGTCGCCCTTCTTCATCGGCAGGCGCTTGGTCAGCGCTTCGCCCGACAGGTCGCGAATGTCCGATTCGACCTTCACGTCGCCGAACTTGTAGCGATCGCCTTCCTCCACCACATAGGTGATGATGAAGTCCTGCTTGTCGGGCGTCAGTTCCGCCACCGCCGAAATGACGCGGAAGTCGGCATAGCCTTCGGTCAGGTAGAACTGACGCAGCTTCTGCTGGTCATAGGCCAGACGATCGGGATCGTAGCTGGTGCCGGACGAGAAGATGCGGAACCAGCGCGACTGCTTCGTCACCATCTGGCTACGCAGTTCGCCGTCCTTGAACTTCTCATTGCCGATGATGTTGATCTGGCGGACCTTGGACTTCGGCCCTTCCGAGATTTCGAAGACGATATCGACGCGGTTCTGGTCGAGCTGCACCATCTTTGGTTCGACGGTCGCGGCGAAGCGGCCCTGGCGGCGATAGAGTTCGATGATGCGCGCGACGTCAGCGCGGACCTTAGACCGGGTATAGATCTGGCGCGGCGCGAGCTTGATCTCAGGCCGGATCTTGTCTTCCTTCAGCCGCTTGTTGCCTTCCAGCACGATGCGGTTGATGACCGGGTTTTCCTTGACCTCGACCGTCAGCGCGCCCGCATTGTTACGGATCTGGACGTCTGCGAACAGTTCGGTTTCGTAGAGATCGCGCAGCGCCTGGTCGAGACTTTCCTGCGTATAGGGCTGGCCCTGGCGCAGCTTGGTGTAGGACAGCACCGTGTCCGGCTCCAGGCGCTGCGTACCGGTGACGGTGATGCTGCTGATCGTGCCGCCGGGTGTCCCGGCGACCGGCGCGGGCGCGGGCGTAGCGGCGGCGGGGGTCGCAGGCGTAGCGGCGGGCGCACGACGCGGAGCGCGCTGCGCCTCGGCCGGGACAGCCGACAGGCCCGCGATCATCGTCGTCGCCAACAAGGCCGCGACGACCGGACGCTGCCCCTTGCTGCTCTTCATCGCTGTCACCCGCTCCACCTCAAGAAAATCAAAAATCGTTACACCAGCAACAGACGCCGTGAAACCGCGCTTCCCTGCCCGAACCCGATCAACCGATCAAGCCGGACAGGCTCTTCCACAGGCCGAAAGACGACAAATCGTTGAAAGTCACCAGCAGCATCATCGTCAGCAGCAGCGCCATGCCCGACCGATAGGCCCATTCCTGTACGCGCGCGCTGACCGGCCGCCGCTGTATCGCCTCGATCCCGTAAAAAAGCAGATGCCCGCCATCCAGCATCGGGATTGGCAACAGGTTGATGAACCCCAAGTTAATCGAGATGAGCGCGACGAAGAAGATGAAGCTCTCCAGGCCCAGCGTCGCGGCCTGTCCCGATACCTGCGCGATCTTGAGCGGACCGCCCAGTTCCTTGACCGATCGTCCGCCGCCGACAATCTGGCCCAGCGTCTCAACCATGGTGCGGACGATCTGCCCGGTACGCTCGATCGCGACGACCGGCGCGCGCAGCAGGCTGACTGGCTCGACCACAGGCTCGCCCGGCGCGATACCAAGGCGACCGATGCTGAATGTGTTGCCGAAACCGTCGTCTTCGGTGACGCTGCCGATGCGGCCCTGCTTTTCGAACTGCTTGCCGTCACGCTCAATCACCATGGCGACGGTTTCACCGGGGCGGATCTGCGCATAGAGGCGTATGTCGTCGAATGTCGCCATCTCGCGCCCGCCGAGCGAAACGATGCGGTCGCCCGGCTGGATGCCCACGGCGGCAGCGGCGCTGCCCGCCTGCACTTGCCCCGCGACGGCGGGCGTACGGCTTTCGCCGTGGAGGAAGGCAAAGGCGGCGAGGATCAGGATCGCGAACAGGAAGTTGATCGCAGGCCCCGCCGCAACGATCGCCGCGCGTTGCCACAAGGGCTTTGCCGGAAAGCTCTGCGCGCGTTCGGCGGCGGGTAGTTCGAGCCAGGCGGGATCGGTCTGGCTGGCGGCGTTCATGTCGCCCTTGAAACGCACATAGCCACCGAGCGGCAGCGCGGCGACGCGCCAGCGGGTGTCGCGCTTGTCGACCCAGGCGACAAGCTCGGGGCCGAAGCCGATCGAAAAGGCTTCCGCCTTCACCCCGCACCAGCGACCAACAAGATAATGGCCCAGCTCGTGGACGAAGACGAGCGGGCCGATAACGGCGACAAAGGCAAGGATGGTCAGCAGGAAACCGGGATTCTGGATCAAACCGTAAATCTTTCCATCACGAGGCGCGCTTCTTCACGCGCCCGCGCATCTGCCGCCAGCACATCGTCAATGGCGGAAGGCGTCGGCGCGCTATAGCGGTTCAGAACCTCCTCCACAATTGCGGCGATATCAAGGAAGCCGATCCGGCCTGAGAGGAAAGCTGCGACGGCGACTTCGTTCGCGGCATTGAGGATGGCGGGGGTCGTGCCACCCTCCCCTACCGCCGCGCGCGCCAGACGCAGGGCGGGAAAACGTTCTTCATCAGGCGCTTCGAAGTCAAGCCTGCCGATCTGTGCGAGATCGAGCGATTTGCAGGGCGTCGCAATCCGCTGCGGCCAGGCGAGCGCATGGGCGATCGGGATGCGCATGTCGGGCGATCCCAACTGCGCCAAAGTCGAACAGTCGCGATATTCGACCATCGAGTGAATGACCGACTGCGGATGGACGAGAATATCAATCCGCTCGAGTCCCACCGGGAACAGATGCGCCGCCTCGATCAGTTCGAGGCCCTTGTTCATCATCGTCGCGCTATCAACGCTGATCTTCGCGCCCATCGACCAGTTGGGATGCGCGACCGCTTGCGCGGGCGTGATGTCCTGCATCTCTGCGCGGTTTCGCGTGCGGAAGGGGCCGCCGCTTGCGGTCAGGATGATCCTTGCGACATCATCCAAGTCGCTGCCCGCAAGGCATTGGAAGATGGCGTTATGCTCGCTGTCGAC
>CAJYHD010000587.1 GCA_913773715.1 uncultured Sphingobium sp. | reverse complement strand
AGGCGACAAGCTGCTGACTTTGGGCTACAACACGGGCTTCCTGTCCAGCTGGGCGCGGCTGCGCAAGCGCGTCAACTTCATCAACATGGACGGGCTGGAATGGAAGCGGGCGAAATATTCGGCCGGGGCCAAATCCTATCTCTGGGTCAATGAGCGACTCGCTGCGAGCGCCGGTACGCGGTTGATCGCGGATCA
Source organism: uncultured Sphingobium sp. (assembly GCA_913773715.1). Next base: position 2,525 of record CAJYHD010000587.1, on the reverse strand, counting down.
TCCGGTCATTGCCGATCACCTTGCGACCCGCGTCGCGCGCGACAAGATCACCGTCATTCCCTATGGCGGTGACGGCGTCGATTATGCCGATCCCGCTCCTCTTGCGGCATTGGGCCTGGAGCCGGGCAAGTTCATTTCGCTGATCGCCCGCCCCGAGCCGGAAAACTCGATCCTCGAAATCGTCCAGGCCTTTTCCGCCAAACCGCGCGGGATCAAGCTTGCGGTTCTCGGCAAGTATGGCCGCGATCATGCCTATCAGGCCAAGGTGCTGGAAGCCGCCGGGGACGAAGTCGTCTTCACCGGCGCAATCTATGAAAAGCCGATCGTCAACGCGATCCGCTTCCACAGCCTCGCCTACGCGCATGGCCATCAGGTCGGCGGCACCAATCCTTCGCTGGTCGAGGCGCTCGGCGCGGGCAATCCCGTGATCGGGCATGACAACCCCTTCAATCGCTGGGTCGCTGGCGATGCCGGTGCCTATTTCAAGGATCGCCAAAGTTGCGAGCTGTTGCTCGATCAATTGCTCGAAGATCCCGTCAGACTGCGCGCCATGAGTGCCGCAGCCCGCGCGCGTTGGCAGGAAGATTTCACATGGGACAAGATATTAGGCGCTTATGCCATGCTGCTGGAGCGCAATAGTTAATCCGGCGACATGCTCATCCTGCCGCCGACACAATAGAACTCGCCGCGTATTGCTTCCATTTGGGTCAGTTTTGGGCCGTGTCGCGAGCCGCAAACTGACGATATACTATACTTCGCAGTTGCAGCATGATAATGCTGACGTAACCAATTCGGAAAGGGAAATCGTTGCTCGCCCTCGCAAGGAAACTCAAGACCGGATTGGTCAGCAGGATTCGCATCGAACTGTGGCAGCAGGCGATCAAGTCGGTTGGGTCAAACACCCGCTCCATCCCTGCCAAAGTCGAAAAGCTGCTCATCATCGCCAGCGATCCGGCGGCGGTCGTAGGCTCCCGCGGCGACGACGCCATGCTGAGCGCGGTCACGGCTCAGGTACGGGCGATCAATCCGCAGGCGCAGATCGGCGTCGTGTGCGTGTCGCCCACCGTCTCGCCGATCGTCGAAATCCTCGGCATCACGCCTGAGCCGGTGTGGGACGGCAACGATTATGACGCCTATCTGAAGCTGCTCGACCGCTATGACAGCGTCGTGATGATCGGCGCGGATGTCATGGACGGCGTCTATGGCGAGCATAATGCGATCCGATTCTGGGCGATGAGCGACCTTGCCGCGCGCAAAGGGCTGCGCAGCTTCGTGTTGGGCTGCTCCTTCTCCGACGCGATCGCCGATGGCGTGAAATCGGTGACGCGTCGCCTCTCCCCCGCGCTCAAGGTCAACGCGCGCGACCGGCTGTCGAAGGAAAAGTTCGATGCCGTCTCGAACATCGAAGCGCAACTGGTGTCCGACAGCGCCTTCCTGCTGGCCCCTTCACCGACCGGCCCCGACCAGGACATGGTGGCAAGCTGGGTCAATCGGCAGCATGAGGCGGGCCGCTTCGTCTGCGCGTTCAACACGCACCCGATGATCTTCGAGGAGAACCCGCTGCCCAAGGTCGCGGCGCTCAACGAACGGCTGTCGGCCATTCTGCCGCGCCTGGCCGAACGTCATCCGGTGTCCTTCCTGCTGGTGCCGCACGATTTCCGCGGTCCGTCGCAGGGCGACATCGTCTCGCTCGAACCGCTCTACGGCCTGCTCGAACCCCAGCTTGGCGAGCGCGTGCTGCTCAGCCGTTCGGCGGCGCGGGCGGCTGAATTGAAGGCGCTGGTCGGCTGCGCGGACATGCTGGTGACGGGGCGCATGCACCTTGGCGTCGGCGCATTGTCGATGGGCGTGCCAATGTGGGGCCTCTCCCCTCAGGACAAGTTCGCCGGACTGTTCGAGCATTTCGGCCTCGGTGACCAGCGCCTGACGCCCACCCAGGCGACAGACGCCGCCGCGCTTGAGCAGTTCCTGGACGACGCTTTGAGCAAGTGGGAGGCAACGCGCGACCAAGTCCGCGCCGCCCTCCCCGATGTGCGCCGCCTGTCGGCGCGCAACTTCGAGATATTGCAAAGCGTATGAAGCCGCCAGCAGCCACAGAATCGCAGCCCAGCCTGAGAAGCTATACGGCAACGGCGGCATTTCAGTATGTCAGACGAGGGGCTTTTCGCCTCCAGACACTCTTCATCGTCGCGCTGCTGTTTTTATGGGAAGGCTTGCCCTTCACACTTTTTGGCATGTCCAATATTACTGCCAATCAGATTTACGCAGCACTGATATTAGGCACAAGCTTGCTGAACCTATTCCGCGGCTTAGTGAACAGATCGCGCGTAACATATTGGAGCGTTCTGCCGATCCTCTTTTTCATCTACGCGTGCTTATGTTCGTTCGTCTACAGCACCTTGATCAAGCCTCAGCCACCGCAAGCGTGGATGATCGCTATCTATACCGTCACACCGCTGTTGACCGTATTTTCATTACGATCGATCCGCGCGACGACGGGCGATTGCATCAATGCTTTGCTGATC
>CAJYHD010000586.1 GCA_913773715.1 uncultured Sphingobium sp. | reverse complement strand
GGTTCGCTTATTACCGCACGGCTGGCGGGCGAAGCGGGGCGCGAGGTGATGGCGGTGCCGGGATCACCGATCGATCCGCGCGCACAGGGGTGTAATCAGCTCATCCGCGAAGGCGCGATCCTGGTCCAGAATGCGGCGGACGTGATGGAGGCGATCGGCGGTTTCGACGCGCGCATGGTGCGGCAGGGCCGCCTCGATTTCGTCGGCGAACCGGTGTCGAGCGATGTCGCGCAGGCGGAGCGCGCGGCTGTGACGACGTTGCTTGGGTCTGCGCCGGTGCCGGTCGATGAACTCATCCGCCTGTCGGGATCATCGCCCGCCGTGGTGCAGACTGTTCTGCTCGAACTGGAACTGGCAGGCCGGGTCGAGCGGCATGCGGGTGGGCGGGTGAGCCTTGCCTGACGCTTATGGGCTGGCGTCGCGGCTGTATCGTCCCTACATCACCGACCGCTTGACGTCATCGGTCAACGCCTTCCACACTCGCGCGTGTACGTGAAAGACTTTTCCATCGGGGCCTGAATGCAGCTTGTCATCGTCGAATCGCCGGCCAAGGCGAAGACCATCGAGAAATATCTGGGCGGCGATTTCCACGTCCTCGCAAGCTATGGTCATATCCGCGACCTGCCGCCCAAGGATGGGTCGGTCGATCCCGACAACGGCTTTGCGATGTCGTGGGAGAATTACGGCGACAAGGGCAAGCAGTTGAAAGCCATCGCCGACGAGGCGAAGAAGGCGACGCGCCTAATCCTCGCGACTGACCCTGATCGCGAAGGCGAGGCGATCAGTTGGCATGTGCAGGAGGTGCTGCGCGCGAAGAAGGCGCTGCCGCAAGCGGTGGAACGGGTGACGTTCAACGCGATCACCAAGGCCGCCGTCCTGGACGCTATGGCCAAGCCGCGCGCTTTGGACGAGGATTTGATCGATGCCTACCGCGCGCGTCGGGCGCTCGATTATCTTGTGGGCTTTACCCTGTCGCCCGTTCTGTGGCGCAAGCTGCCGGGTGCGAAGTCTGCGGGCCGGGTGCAATCCGTCGCGCTGCGGCTGGTCGTCGAGCGCGAGCGCGAGATCGAGACGTTCGTCGCTCAAGAATATTGGTCCGTCGCTGCTGAGATGGAGCAGGCGGGGCAGGGCTTCACCGCGCGTCTCGTCCGCTGGAGGGGCGAGAAGATCGATCGTCTGACGATCGGCAAGGAAGGCGATGCCATGGCCGCGAAGGCGGATGTGGAGGCCGGGCGCTTCACCGTCGACAAGGTCGAGACCAAGCCGCTTACCCGCAATCCGCCGCCGCCCTTCACCACGTCGACGCTGCAACAGGAAGCCGCACGCAAGCTCGGCTTTTCGGCCAGCCACACGATGCGGATCGCGCAGCAACTCTACGAAGACGGCGCCATCACCTATATGCGAACCGATGGCGTGCAGATGGACGGCAGCGCCATCTCCGCCGCGCGCAAGGCGATCGCGGAGCGCTATGACGGCGGCTATCTGCCTGAAAAGCCGCGCCAGTATCAGACCAAGGCCAAGAATGCGCAGGAAGCGCATGAGGCGATCCGTCCGACCGAATTTTCGCGCGATAAGGTAGGATCGGGCGATCATGCGCGCCTCTACGACCTCGTCTTCAAGCGCGCGCTGGCAAGCCAGATGGCGTCTGCGCGGCTGGAACGCACGACGATCGATCTGGTCGATGGCACGGGTAGCCACGCTCTGCGCGCCACGGGGCAGGTCGTGATTTTCCCCGGCTTCCTCGCGCTTTACGAGGAAGGCCGCGACGACAGCGACGACGATGATTCGAAGCTGCTGCCGCGCATGGCTGCGGGCGATGCACCGGCCAAGAAGAGCGTAACCGCCGACCAGCATTTCACGCAGCCGCCACCGCGCTTTTCCGAAGCGTCGTTGGTCAAGCGGCTGGAGGAACTGGGGATCGGGCGTCCATCCACCTATGCCTCGACGCTTCAGGTGCTGAAGGACCGCGACTATGTGCGGATCGAGAAGAACCGCTTCTTCGCCGAGGAGAGCGGGCGGCTGGTGACGGCGTTCCTGGAGCGCTTCTTCGAACGCTATGTCTCCTATGACTTCACCGCGGGCCTTGAGGACGAGCTGGACGATATTTCCGGTGGTCGGGCGCAGTGGCAGGAGGTGCTGGAAGCCTTCTGGCGCGACTTCAAGCCCAAGACCGCCGAGATCATGGAGCAGAAGCCGTCCGACATCACGGCGGAGCTGGACAAGTTTCTGGAGCCGATGTTGTTCCCGCCCAAGGCCGACGGGTCGAACCCGCGCGCCTGCCCGCTGTGCGCCGACGGGCAATTGTCGCTGCGCGGCGGGCGGTTCGGTGCATTCATCGCCTGCTCCAACTATCCCGAGTGCAAATATACCCGCAAATTCGGCCAGCCGGGCGGCAGCGACGGCGCGGACAGCGGGCCAGAAGTGCTGGGTCAGCATCCCGAGACCGGGCAGGACATCGTCCGGAAGTCGGGGCGCTTCGGCCCCTATATCGAGATGGGCGAGGGCAAGGAGGCGAAACGCGGCTCCACCCCCCGCGACCTTCCCGATGGCGAACTGACGCTCGAGTGGGCGGTTAAGCTGCTGAGCCTGCCGCGCGAAGTCGGGCTGCATCCCGAAACGGGCAAACCCATCGTTGCAAACATCGGGCGCTTCGGGCCGTATCTGCTGCACGACGGCAAATATGGGAAGCTCGCCAACACGGCCGAGATTTTTGAGGTCGGCATGAACAGCGCGGTGGTGAAGCTCGCCGAAGCGGGCAATCGCGGCGGTCGCGGCGCGGCGCGTGAGCCGCTCAAGGTGCTGGGCGCGCATCCGCGCACGGAGGCGGAGATCAAGGTGATGGAGGGGCGCTATGGTCCCTATGTCACCGACGGTACGACCAATGCGACCTTGCCCAAGACGGTGAAGCCCGAAGCTCTGACGTTGGAGGAAGCGGCACAGTTAATCGACACCAAGGCGGCGTCCGCACCTGCCAAAAAGGGCAAGAAGAAGGCTGCGCCCAAGAAGGCGGCGGCAAAGAAGACGGCGACCGATAAGGACGGCGCGGCCAAGAAGCCTGCTGCGAAGAAGGCGCCTGCTAAGAAGAAGGCTGCCGCGGCGGAATAAATCATCGCGTTCGGGCTGAGCCTTTGGGAGAAGGAAAGACCTTCGACAAGCTCAGGGAGAACGGGGGTATCTAGTTCAGGATCAGACCTGCCGAAACTGCGATCCCGCTCAGCAGGATCGCCGCCGCCAGCCATTTGGCGGCGGTGAGCAGAGCGCTATCGGTCAGTCCCGGCGGCGGGCCTTCCTCATTCTCCAGCCTCTTCGTCAGTGCGCGCAGCAGGCGCGGGGCATCGTCGGCGATGCGCGAAAGTTCGAGCATCAGCGCCACCATCTTCTCCGGCGACTGGCTTGCCGAGAGGCGATGCGTGATCAGCTTGCCGCGCGATCGCTGCAAGGCCTGGCTGAGATCGAAGCCGGGCTGGATCGCGGACAGCACGCCGTCCATCGTGATCAACGCCTTGAAGATGAGCGCGAGATCGGGCGGCAGGACCAGCCTTTCCTTGCGGATCAGCGGGAAGAAGTCGGCGACCATGCGCCCCAGCACGAGCGGACCGGAGCCGTGGCGGGCGATGAGTTGCTCCGACGCGCCCAGCACGCGATCGCGCGATGGGCGCTCCCCCTGATGCCAGCCCAGCAGCGTGTCGGTGAGCGTCTGCGCATCGCCCGATCGCAGCGAAAGGATGAATGTCAGGAATTCCTGCTGCCGCCGCGCGCTGACATGGCCGATAAGGCCAAGGTCGAGCAGCGCGAGACGGTTGCCGGGGAGGCAGAGCAGATTGCCGGGATGCGGATCACCATGAAATCTGCCGTTCACCAGCACCATGTCGAGGACGAGGTCGGCGCCCAGGTCGGCGATTGCGTCCGGGTCGATCCCGGCGGCGCGCAGCGTGTCGCCATCGCGGGGCGCGATGCCGTCGATATAATCCATGACCAGCACGGTCTCGCTGCTGAGCGGCCAGTGAATTTCGGGCACGATGACGCGCGGCTGATCGACAAGGTCGGCACGTAAACGATCGGCGTTACGACCCTCGTGCGTGAAATCCAGTTCTTCCAGCACGGAGTCGAGTAGTTGCTGGACCAGCGCGCGCGGCTGAAATCGGCGCGCTTCCTTGCTGCTGGCTTCCACGATCCCGGCGAGATGGGTGATGAGGCGTAGGTCCGCCTCCATCGCCTTTCGAATGCCGGGGCGGCGGATCTTGACCACCACCTCTCGACCCTCATGCAGCGTCGCGCGGTGGACCTGCGCCATGGAAGCCGCGGCGAGCGGTTGCGGGTCCAAGCGGGCGAAGGCGGTATCGACGGGTTCGCCCAGCGCGCCTTCCAAAGCCGGACGAAGCATATCGCAAGGCAGCGTCGGCGCGGCGCTGTGCAGATTCTCAAACTCGGCAATCCACTCCGGCGGAAGTAGATCAGCGCGGGTCGCGAGAATCTGGCCGAGCTTCACATAGGTCGGGCCGAGCGCTTCCAACGCTTGCCGCGTGCGGCGGGGTAGGTCGGGCGGCGGCGCGCCGTCGTCTCCCTTCGCCAGACCCATCCGGCCAAGCAGCAGGTCCAGCCCGTAGCGGGTGGCGACGGAGGTGATTTCGGCCAGCCGCTCCCGATCGCGGGCGGCAACGACGATGGTCTTGAGCATGGCGCATCAACGACGCGCCATGCCGATTGTTTCGTTACAGGATCAATCGACCCAATCGAGACCGATGTCGCGGTAGATGAAGCGGTCGTCCTCCCAATCTTCCTTCACCTTGACGTGGAGGTAGAGGTGGACCTTGACGCCAAGCAGAGCGGCAAGTTCCGCACGCGCCTTCGACCCGATTTCCTTTAGGCGCTGGCCGCCTTTGCCCAACACGATGGCGCGCTGCGTCGGGCGGGCGACGAGGATTTGCTGGTGGATTTCGACCGATCCGTCATCCCGCTCCTTATACTGCTCGGTATCGACCGCAGCGGCGTAGGGCAGTTCGGCGTGAAGCTGGTGATAAAGCTGTTCGCGCGTGATTTCGGCGGCGAGCATGCGGTCGGTGGCGTCCGACACCTGATCCTCGGGGAAGTGCCACGGTCCCTCCGGCATAGTCTTCG
>CAJYHD010000585.1 GCA_913773715.1 uncultured Sphingobium sp. | reverse complement strand
CGTCCCTTGCGTTTGACCGAACTGCCCCTGCGCCAGCCTGCTTATGTCGATTTGATTGACTGGTCCGCCCTCACCGCTGCCGAAGGCCAGCGATTGCGCGAATTCGGACTGTGCGAAGGCGCGAGCGTCGAAGCGCTGCATCGTGGCGGATTTCTGGGCAAGGGGCCAATCGCCTGCAAGGTCGGCCGTATGATCGTGGCGATGCGGCGCAACCACGCCGCCGCCGTAACGGTGCGTACCGATGCGGAGCCGAGGGCATGAACGCGATGCCGCTGGTCGCGCTGGTCGGCAATCCCAATGCGGGCAAGAGCGCACTCTTCAACGCGCTGACCGGGGCGCGGCAGAAGCTCGGTAATTATCCCGGCGTCACCGTGGAACGCAAGGCGGGGCGGCTGTCGCTGGCCGATGGGCGGCCAGTCGAACTGGTCGATTTGCCTGGCACCTACAGCCTCGATCCCGGCAGTCCCGACGAGCAGGTGACACGCGACTTCGTACTCGGGCGGCAGCAGGGCGAGCGGTTGCCGGACGCGCTGGTCGTTGTGGTCGATGCGTCGAATCTCGACAATCATTTGCGGTTCGCGCTCGAACTGATCGCGCTGGAGCTGCCGACCGTGGTTGCGCTCAACATGGTGGACCTCGCGACGCGTGACGGGCTGGAACTGGATGCAAACGTCCTGTCGCGGGAACTGGGTGTACCGGTGATCTCGACCGTTGCGGTCAGGAAGCGCGGCCTCGATCATCTGCGCGGCGAGTTGGAGAGCGCAATCGACGGGGCGACGGCCAAGCGCGCCGCTGCGCCGGAACGCGATTTCGATGCGCTGCGGAAGGAAGCGCGTCGGATCGCCCGTGCCGCCATTGTTCGCGAAACGCCGTCACGGCGGCTGACCGCCGCGGTGGATCGTGTGGCGCTGCATCCGGTCTTCGGCCTGCTGATCCTGCTGACGCTGTTGTTCGTGATGTTCCAGGCGGTCTTTTCTTGGTCCGCCGCACCGATGGAGATGATCGAGGGCCTCGCCGAAGCGTTGGGCAATGCCGTGCGCGGCGCTTTGCCCGACGGCATCTTCCGATCCTTCCTGATCGACGGCGTCATCAATGGCGTCGGATCGGTGATCGTGTTCCTGCCGCAGATCCTGATCCTCTTCTTCTTCATCCTGATGCTGGAGGCGACGGGCTATATGGTCCGCGCCGCCTTCCTGATGGATGGACTGATGGCGAAGGTCGGGCTGTCGGGGCGGGCCTTCATTCCCCTCCTTTCCTCCTTCGCCTGCGCCATCCCCGGCATCATGGCGACGCGGACGATCAGCGATCCCAAAGACCGGCTGACCACGATCCTGATCGCGCCGCTCATGACCTGTTCGGCCCGGTTGCCGGTTTATGCCGTCATCATTGGTGCGTTCATTCCCGCGCGTGACATCGGATACGGCATCGGACTCCAAGGTTTTGTCCTATTCTGCCTCTATCTCGCGGGCATCGTCGGCGCGATGATCGTGGCGCTGATCCTGCGCATGACCGTCACCAAAGGCGCGAGCGGCGGGTTCCTGATGGAAATGCCCAAATATCAATGGCCGCGTCCACAGGACATCCTGCTCGGCCTATGGCAGCGGGCGGTGATCTTCCTGAAGCGCGCGGGCACGATCATTTTCACCTCGACCGTCATCCTGTGGCTTCTGCTTAGTTTCCCGCGCGTGCCCGACGGTAATCCGACCAGCCAGGTCGATCATTCGATCGCCGGGCGCGTCGCCAGCGGATTGCAGGTCGTGCTTGCCCCGATCGGGTTCAACCGCGACATATCGCTGGCGTTGATCCCGGCGATGGCGGCGCGAGAGGTCGCCGTGTCAGCACTCGCCACCGTTTATTCGATCGATGCGGGCAATGATGAGGCGGCGCTGGAACAGAGCCTCGGCGATCGCCTCAAGAATCAATGGCCGCTGCCGACGGCGCTCGCTTTCCTCGCCTGGTTCATCTTCGCGCCGCAGTGCATTTCCACCATAGCGGTGACACGGCGTGAAACAAACGGGTGGAAATGGCCTGCCTTCATGGTCGGCTATCTGTTTGCGCTGGCTTACATAGCTGCGGGCATCACGTTCTGGACTGCTACAGCCGCAGGACTATAAGAGCCGGTCAACACATCGGAGGAATCATGGCAGGCTCGGTCAACAAGGTCATTCTGGTCGGCAATCTGGGCGCCGACCCGGAGGTCAAGAGCTTCCAGAATGGCGGGCGCATCTGCAATCTGCGCATCGCGACGTCCGAAAACTGGAAGGACCGCGCGACCGGCGAGCGCAAGGAGCGCACCGAATGGCACAGCGTGGTCATCAACAGCGAGGGACTGGTCGGCGTCGCCGAACGCTTCCTGCGCAAGGGATCGAAAATCTACATCGAAGGCCAGTTGCGTACCCGCAAGTGGCAGGACCAGTCGGGCAATGACCGCTACACGACGGAAGTGTCGCTTTCGGGTCCGGGCGCGGTACTGACGATGCTGGACGGCGCACCGGGAGGCGGCGGTCAGGGCGGTGGCCGATCGCAGGGCAGTGGCGATTGGGGCGCGAGCTCGGGCGGCTATGGCGGCGGCAACGACTATGACGATTTCGGTGGCGGCCAGAGCGGCGGCGGTAGCGGCTTCGGCGGTGGCCGCTCGCAGGGCGGTGGCAACAATCGCGGCGGCGGGTCGAGCTTCGACAATGATCTGGACGATGAAGTGCCGTTCTGATCGGCTTTGTCAGCTGGCAAGAAAAAGGGCGGCCCCGTTGGAGCCGCCCTTTTCGTTTTCGGTCAGGCGACCTGTGCCTTGAGCAATTTGTCGAGCGTCAGCGGATAATCGCGCAAGCGGATGCCGGTCGCGTTGTAGATCGCGTTGGCGACCGCCGCGCCCGCGCCGCAGATGCCCAGTTCGCCGACGCCCTTCGCCTTCATCGGTGAGCTTTTGTCGTCCAGTTCCTCGACGAAGAAAACATCCTGATGCGGAATGTCGGCGTGGACCGGAACCAGATACTCCGCCATGTCGTGGTTGGCGAAGAAGCCGAAGCGGGTATCGACGTCGAGCGCCTCCATCAACGCCGCGCCTACGCCCATCGTCATCGCACCGATAACCTGACTACGCGCGGACTTGGGGTTGAGGATGCGCCCGGCGGCGAATGCCCCGCCCATACGGCGAACGCGCACTTCAGCGGTGTCCATGTCGACGCCCACTTCGCAGAAATGCGCGCCGAAGGTCGCCTGCGCATATTTTTTGTCGAGGTCGCCATATTCCATGCTGTCCTCGGCCCACAGCCCTTCACGCCCGGCAAGGCTGGCGAGCGTCTGCGACTGGTTACCATGGCGGACGAGGCCATCGTCGAACTGCGCGTCGGCAACCGGATAGCCTGCCTTCTCCGCCAGCTTGGCGCGAAGTGCCATGGCCGCGGCATAGACGCCTGCGGTCGAGCTGTTCGCGCCCCACTGTCCGCCCGAACCTGCCGACGCGGGAAAGCGGCTGTCGCCCAGGCGCACGATCACCTGCTCCAGCGGCACGCCGAGCATTTCCGCCGCCGTCTGGCCGATGATGGTGTAGCTGCCGGTGCCGATGTCGGTCATGTCCGTTTCGATGATCACGCGGCCCTGCGCATCGACGCCGATCTTCGCGCCCGACTTCTCGGTCAGGTTGTTGCGGAAGGCGGCAGCGACGCCCATCCCCACCAGCCAGCGCCCGTCGCGCACCTGCCCGGGCTTGGGGTTGCGCTTGGCCCAACCGAACCGATCCGCGCCGGTTCGCAGACATTCCACCAGCTTGCGGCTGGAGAAGGGGCGCTGCGGGCCGGCTTCGGGATCATATTGCACATCGTTGCGGATGCGCAGTTCGACCGGGTCCACGCCCACCGCTTCGGCCAACTCGTCCATGGCGACTTCTAGCGCGAGCAGGCCGACAGCCTCACCCGGTGCGCGCATGGCATTGCCTTCGGGCAGGTTGAGCGTCACCAGCCGATGCGCCGTCATCCGGTTCGCGCCGCCGTAGAGCAGCCGCGTCTGCTGCGCCGCCGTTTCCGGCCCGCCGCCCGGCTGATCACCCGACCAGACCTCATGCGCGATCGCGTCGATCACGCCATCCTTGTTCGTGCCCAAGCGGATGCGCTGGATCGTCGCGGGGCGATGCGTAGTGTTGTTGGGGATCTGGTGCCGGGCGAGCGCAACCTTGACCGGGCGGCCCACCTGCTTCGCGCCCAGTGCCGCCATCAGCGCGTCCGCCCGAAGGAACAGCTTCGATCCGAAGCCGCCACCGATATAGGGGGAGACGAGCCGGACATTCTCCTTTGGGATGCCGAGCGTCTTGGCGACTTCGCCGACGCCCCAGGCGATCATCTGGTTGGAGGTCCAGAGCGTGAGCTTGTCGCCATTCCACGCTGCGGTGGTGGCGTGCGGCTCCATCATCGCATGGCTTTGGTCGGGCGTGATGTAGGTCTGGTCGAACTTGACCGCAGCCTTGGCAAAGGCCGCATCGAAATCGCCCGCCACCGTATCGGCATCCTTGCTCTTGGGCTTGACGCCCTTGTCGCGATCGGCGGCGAGGTCATAGCGACCCTGCTCGTCCACATAGTCTATTCGCACCAGTTTGGCGGCGGCGCGGGCATTTTCGAATGTGTCGGCGACGACCAGCGCCACCGCCTGCTCATAATGGTTGATTTGCGGACCGCCCAGCAAGGGCGCAGTGTTCATCTGCCCCTTGCCGAGTTTGCCCGCATTGGCGTGGGTGACGATGCCAAGAACACCAGGTGCCTTTTCGGCGTCGCGCGTATCCATCGCCTGAATGCGCCCCTTGGCGATGGCCGATCCGACGATCCAGCCATAGGCGGCGTTGGGAGCAGCGTCATGCCGCTCATAGGCATAGGGCGCCTTGCCCGTCACCTTGGCCGGGCCGTCGATCCGGTCGTGAGGGATGCCGATCACCCGGCCGCGATCGATCGGGTTGGTGGTGGCTGGCGTATCGAATTTCATGCCTGTGCCTCCCGCTCGCGATAGAGCGAGATCAAGGTGCGCTCCACCAGCAGTTTTTTGAAATCATTATGTTCGGTCGTACGTGCACCATTCAGCGCCGCTGCCGCCACGGCCTTTGCGCCCGACTTCGCCGCAGCGTCGGCTTCCGCCACGCGCCACGGCTTCGCACTGATGCCGCCGAAGGCAAAGCGCGCATTGCCGTCCTTGCCGAACACGGCCGCGACCGAGACGAGCGCAAAGGCGTAGGACGCGCGGTCGCGAACCTTGCGATAGACATGGGTGCCACCCAGCGGCTTGGGTAGGGTCACGGCAGTGATGATCTCGCCGGGTTTAAGCACCGTTTCCTTGTGCGGCGTGTCGCCGGGCAGCAGATGGAAGTCGGCGATCGGGATCGCCCGCTGCGTACCGTCTGCCCCCATGGTCTCGACGTTCGCGTCGAGCAGCCGCATGGCGACCGCCATGTCGCTCGGGTGCTGGGCGATGCAGCCGTCGCTTACGCCCATGATGGCGAGGCTGCGGCTGATGCCCTTGAGCGCACCGCACCCGCTGCCCGGCTGGCGCTTGTTGCACGGCATGCGCGTGTCGTAAAAATAGAGGCAGCGGGTGCGCTGGAGCAAATTGCCGCCCGTCGTCGCCTTGTTGCGGAGCTGACCCGAAGCGCCCGAAACCAGCGCGCGAGAGAGGACAGCATAATCCTTCCGCACCCGCTTGTCGGCGGCAAGATCGGTGTTGCGCACCAGCGCGCCGATGCGCAGGCCGCCTTCGTCGGTCTTCTCGATTTTATCGAGGCCGAGATGATTGACGTCGATCAAATGGGTCGGCGTTTCAATCTGGAGCTTCATCAGGTCGAGCAGGTTGGTGCCGCCCGCGATGAAGCGCGCGCCCTGCACCAATCCGGCGGTCTTGGCTGCATCCTGAACGCTGGTCGCGCGGGTGTAGGTGAAGGGCTTCATGCTTTCGCTCCCTTCCCTGCGACATCGTTGATCGCGTCGATGATGTTGGAGTAGGCGGCGCAGCGGCAG
>CAJYHD010000584.1 GCA_913773715.1 uncultured Sphingobium sp. | reverse complement strand
ACCGCTCGCGACGTCCTGTACGCCAAAGAGCTCCAAGCCATCGAGTTCGATGACCCCAGCTTCGTGCTGTCCCTGGCGATCACGCGTGAAGCACCGTCGCGTGAAACCGACTTCGCGCGACGGATCGATGGCGCAATGGTGCAAGAGGTCATCGCTCGGCTTCCCAGCACGCCTGCGCACGTCTTCGTCTGCGGTTCGAATGGCTTCGTGAACATCGCAACGGACGGCGCGCTGCTCGCCGGCCTGGCCGCCGCTACAATCAAGACCGAGCGCTACGGTGGCTAACGGCGCAGATCCAGAGTCCGGGGAGACTATCATGAGCCGTTTCGCCAAACCCGTCTTCTTGGCTGCCGGTCTTCGTACCCCCTTCGGTCGCGGGGGCGGGGCGCTGGCCGCTTACGACGCAGTCTCGCTGTCTGTCCCGGTGGTACAGGCGATGGCGCAGCATGCCGAGCCCGACTTCGTCGTCTGGGGGACCGTGATACCGAACTTGGGTTGGAGCAACATTGCCCGCGAGGTCTGGCTCGATGCCAAGCTTAACCCGAGTGTGCCGGCATTCTCGGTCGTTCTCGCTTGCTCGACCAGCATGACTGCGACCTTCGCCGCTGCAGGCATGCTCGGCGGCGGAGCAGACCTGTCGCTAGTCGGCGGGGCCGAGGTCATGAGCCGACCCTCGCTTGCCCTGACGGCCGAAGCGTCCAAGCGGCTTACGGACCTCTTCGCGAAGGATGCAGGTGCCGCGCTGGCCGCGCTGCAGTCGCTCACCGTGCGGGACTACGTCCTGCCAACGAAGGGTTGGGCCAATCGCATCACCGGCCGTACAATGGGCGACCACATGGAGGAAACTGCCAAGGCTTGGAACATCTCGCGCGCGGCGCAGGACGATTGGGCGCTCAAGAGCCACCAGCGTGCAGTCGCTGGCTGGAGTAGCGGCTTTTTTGACGATCTCGTGGTCCCGCTTCCTGAGCTGACGCACGACGCCAATCCGCGGGCCGATACGTCGATCGAGCGGCTCGCCGCGCTGAAGCCAGCCTTCGACCGGGATAGCGGGCTGGGAAGCATTACGGCCGGCAACAGCTCACCGATTACCGATGGCGCGGCTGGTTGCTGGGTCGCCAACGAAGCCGGCATTGCCAGACTGCCGACTGATACCCCGCACGTCCGGCTGGTCGATTACGAGATGTCGGCCGTCGATCTCCACACAGAGGGACTGCTGATGGCGCCGTCCTATGGCATCCCTCGCCTCCTCTCACGGCACCGGCTCGGCTTCTCCGACATCGCTCTGTGGGAAATCCACGAGGCCTTTGCAGCACAGGTGCTGGCGAATGTCGCGGCCATCACCGATCCCGATTGGGTGCGCGCAAAGGCGGGTGTCGAGGCGGACATGGGTCCGTTCGATTGGGAGCGGGTCAATCCCATGGGTGGCTCAGTGGCGATCGGGCATCCGTTCGGCGCCACCGGTGCCCGCGACCTCAGCCAGGCGGTGAAAGAACTGTGGGCGCTACCGATCGGATCACGCGCGATCGTTAGCATCTGCGCCGACGGTGGCCAGGGCACTGTCGCTCTTCTCGAACGCGTTTGAAGGGAGAGCTGAGAGGTGAAGGCTATTCGTTTTCATGAGTTCGGCGCGCCGAGCGTGCTTCGATACGAGGACGCTCCAAAGCCGGAGGTGAAGCCGGGTGAGGTGCTGGTCCGCGTGTCGGCGGCCGGGATCAACCCGCCCGATTGGTATCTTCGGGAAGGGTATGCAGAGCTGCCGCCCGAATGGCGGCCGGAGGTCGCGTTTCCGGCGATTCCCGGGTCCGATGTGTCGGGCGTCGTCGAAGCTGTTGCCGATGACGTGCAGGGTTTCGCGCCGGGTGACGAAGTCTTTGGGATGATCCGCTTTCCAAGCTACGGCGATAGCCTCGGATATGCGGAGTACGTATCCGCGCCATCATCCGATCTTGCCCTCAAACCGAACACGATCGATCACGTTCACGCCGCAGCGACTCCGATGTCCGGCCTGACCGCGTGGCAGTTCCTGATCGAGCTGGGTCACGACGAACCTAATCCTTTGCAGCCAGATAGGCACCGGCCTGTCCCGCTCGCGGGCAAACGGGTCCTTATCAACGGCGCCGCGGGCGGGGTAGGTCACCTCGCAGTTCAGCTCGCCAAGCAGCAAGGTGCGAGGGTCATTGCTGTCGCATCCTCTCGGCACGCAAACTTCTTGGATGATCTCGGCGCCGACGAGTTCATCGATTATACGAAGACTGCAGCGGAGGATGTCGTGCGAGACGTCGATCTCGTGATCGATGCCGTTGGGGGCCCTGCGGCAGACCGCTTCCTGCAGACGCTCCGCAGTGGCGGCGCTTTGTTTCCAATCTTTCCGCTGGGCTTCGCCGGCCACGACGAAGCAGCCCGCCTCGGTGTGACCGTGTCGGCAACGCAGGTAAGATCGAACGGGGCGCAGCTCGCGGAGCTCGGGCGGTTGCTTGAAAGCGGGGCGGTCCGCGTCGCGGTGGACAGCTCCTATCCGCTATCGCAAGCGGCCGCCGCGCATGAGCGTGCTGCTGCCGGGCACATCCAGGGAAAAATCGTGCTCACGGTCGATGGCGCAGAGCCGCATCCTCATCGAGCAACTTCTGCGTCCCAAACGACGTGGCCGCCGCGTCTGACCGGACACTGAGGTGAAGGTGCTAGCTCAACCCCTTGCTTCAGATCGCCAGAAGCTCTGCGTTGTGTCGCTGCGTGCTTGGGTCAGCGGAGCGACGCGGGGGGGCTTCGCTCTCCGAAGCAATGCGCGGTATCGTCTCGCAGTTTCGCGCCCTCACAAAGCAACTTTTTGCTGGGAGGAGACCAGTGGGACTGAGCGCTGACACGACCGAGATGAGCGCGATTTCGCGCCCCAAGGCACTTGCGGATCTGATGGTCCTCGACACTCCCGCCGAGCAAGCGTTCGACGACCTTGTCTTTGTTGCGGCCAAGGCTTGCAGCGTGCCGATCGCGCTGATTACCCTTCTCGATGTCGATCGACAGTGGTTCAAGGCCAGGTACGGTCTGGATGTCCAGGAAACGGAGATCGAGCACTCTGTCTGCCGGATCGAGATCGATCGTGCAGAGATGCTGGAGATCGCGGACCTGACCGCTGATGGGCGCACGGATCGCAATCCGCTTGTTACAGGTTCCCGGCACTTCCGCTCATATGCCGGCGCTCCCCTCGTCCTTCGTTCCGGGGCCGTTGTCGGCAGGCTATGTGTCATCGATACCGCGCCTCGCCCGGAAGGGCTGAGCGAATTGGAGAGGTCGATGCTGCGGGCCCTTGCCCGTCTCGCCAGCGAGAATCTCGAACTTCGTCGTATCGCCAAGGTCAGCGAGCGTCAGACAGAGTTGCAGGTCGCGTTGGTCGAGATCGGTGAGATCATTCGCAACAGTGGCGATGCCGGGCAGATGGCCTTGGCGACCGCCGCCGTTGTCGGACGGGTGCTGACCGCCGATCGAGCCGGTCTGGGTTTGGTCGATGATGCTGTAGAGGTGCTTGACGTCGAACGTGACTGGACTGCTCCCGGTGTCCTCAGCGTCGCCGGCCGGCACGCGCTCGACGAATATCACGGCTTGCAAGCTCCTCTCTCCAGCGGAGATCCACTTGTCGTATTCGATTCCCTGGCCGACGAACGGACATTGCCGAACCTGGCGCTCGCCATGCGCAATGGGGTACGCGCGCTTGTCGACGTGCCGGTGCGGGACCCCGGCCGGACGACCGCCTTGTTCTTCGTCCATTCGGCACGGCCCAGGTATTGGCTAGCAGAGGAGATCGCGTTTCTCCGCAGCGTCGCCGATCGTCTCGAGGCTGGCGTGGCGCGCCATCGATCTGAGGAGCAGCAGCGCATTGTAAACGGTGAGATCGCGCACCGGCTCAAGAACACGCTGACCATGGTTCAGGCAATCGCGAGCCAGACGCTGCGATCGGCGACCGACCGTGAGTCCGTCTATGCTTTCGAACGCCGCCTGATGGCATTGAGCGCCGCGCACGACGCTCTGCTCCAGAATAGCTGGGCGCAGGCTGACCTCGGATCCATTGCGACAAATGCCATCGAGGCGATCGGCTTCATGGATCGCGTCAGTATGAATGGCCCACCGGTTGCGCTTGGAGCACAGGCAGCGCTGTCTTTCTCGTTAATCGTGCACGAGCTCCTAACAAACGCCTGCAAGTACGGGGCTCTCAAGGGCGACAGTGGAAAAGTATCGCTGACTTGGGAAATCAAGAGCGATGGTGATGACACTGGCCTCATGATCAAGTGGCGCGAACGGGGTGGACCTCTCGTCATCCCACCGGCGCGCCGCGGCTTCGGCTCCAAGCTCATCAGCATCGGTCTAGTCGGGACTGGTGGTGTGGATATTCGTTACGATCCGGAGGGGTTTGAGGCCGACTTGCGAGCGCCGATCCGCCATCTGGGAAAGGGCTGACGTAGGAATGCGCATGATCATAAGGCCCGTAATTCTCGTCGTGGAAGACGAGCCAATCGTCCGGCTGTTCGCTTCGGACATAATCGAGGAGGCTGGCTTCGAAGTGCTTCAGGCAGCCGACGCCACCGACGCGATCAGCACCTTGGAAGAACGCTCAGATGTTCGCGTCGTCTTTACGGACGTGGATATGCCCGGCGGGATGGATGGCATCATGCTGGCGATCTGCATTCGCGAGCGCTGGCCCGACATCCAGGTTATCATCACGTCAGGACGACCTTGGCCGCAGGAAGCCAAGCTGCCGAAAAACATGGTCTTTTTCCCAAAGCCGTATCGTCAGGACCGGGTGTTGGAGACGGTCCGGAAGATGGCGGCATGATAATTGGCGCCTGCGCATTTTGCATCGACGCCGCCAAGCGTCTGAGCACCATTAGGGAACGAGCCTCTCACGACCCTGAGCCCAGGCTATTTTCATGGTCGGGGAGGAATCACCCGTGCTGCTGCTAATCCTCTCTTACCTCGCCGGGGCGCTGACCATCATCAGCCCTTGCATCCTGCCGGTGCTCCCGTTCGTGTTCGCGCGAGCGGGTCAACCGTTCATGCGCAGTGGTCTGCCGCTCCTATTGGGGATGGCGGTGACTTTCGCCGGAGTGGCGACGCTGGCGGCAGTCGGCGGCAGCTGGGCCGTACAGGCGAACAGCCTCGGGAGAGCGGTGGCGCTGCTGATACTGGGGGTGTTCGGATTGCTGCTCGCGTTCCCGGCGCTTGCCGATCGAGCTACCAGACCGATCGTCAGGCTCGGCGCCCGGCTCACGGAAGCCGCCGCACCAGAGCGGACTGGTGCCAGCTTCTGGGCATCACTGCTCCTCGGGGTTGCCACCGGTCTTCTTTGGGCACCGTGCGCCGGACCGATACTGGGATTGGTACTGACCGGAGCCGCATTGAACGGCGCCACTATCGGCACTTCGCTGCTGCTGCTGGCTTATGCCGCTGGCGCGGCAACATCGCTCGCGCTGGCGCTGCTCATCGGCGGACGCGTGTTCGCGGCGATGAAACGGTCGATCCGTGTGGGAGATTGGTTCCGCCGCTCTCTGGGCGCGCTGGTGCTTCTCGCAGTAGGCGCCATCGCTCTGGGTTTCGACACGGGCTTGCTGACCAAGCTGTCGCTCGCCGGAACGTCCACCGTCGAACAAAGACTCCTGGACGGCTTCCGGGTAGACGATCGTTTGGGGCAGACCAGCACTCTTGGGGATGGTCCACTCGACATCGAAGGGGAATTGCCACCGCTCACCGGCGCAACGAGTTGGCTGAATTCTGCGCCGCTCACGCGCGAGGCGTTGCGCGGCAAGGTCGTCCTGGTCGATTTCTGGACCTACAGCTGCATCAACTGCCTTCGGACGCTGCCCTACGTAAAGGCTTGGGAGCAGAAATATCGGGCGGCCGGGCTGGTAGTAATCGGGGTTCACGCTCCCGAGTTCGCCTTCGAGAAGGATCCTGATAACGTCGCGAAGGCCGTGCGCGACCTAGGCATCACCTACCCGATCGCACTCGATAACAATCACGCGATCTGGCGCGCCTTCGACAACCGCTACTGGCCGGCTCACTACTTCATCGATGGCGGCGGCCGCATCCGATATCATCATTTTGGCGAGGGCAATTACGCCGAATCCGAGAAGGTCATCCAGCGGCTCCTTGCCGAAAATGGCCACGCGGTCGGCGACATGCGGACCGTATCGGTGCGCACAGCGGGATCCTCTGCGGCAGCGAGCTTGAACGATGTACGCTCACCCGAGACCTACCTGGGCTATAAGCGTGGCGAGCGTTTCACGTCGCCGGGCAGCTTCGTGCGCGAAACCGCGCACGACTATGTCGCGCCGCCTCAGTTGCCTCTGAACGCCTGGGCGCTTTCCGGACGCTGGCTTGCAGGGTCGGAACATGTCTCATCACAATCCGCCGGGGCCCGCATCGTCTACCGGTTCCATGCCCGCGACGTCCACCTTGTGCTCGGCCCTTCCGCTACGGGCCGACGGGTCCGGTTCCGCGTAACGATCGACGGCAAGCCACCCGCTAGCGATCATGGCTCGGACATCGACGACGATGGAAACGGCACGATTGAGGGACAAAGACTCTACCAGCTCGTACGGCAGAAGGGCGCCGTTCGCGAGCGCACGTTCGCGATCGAGTTCCTCGATCCCGGCGCTCAGGGTTTCGCCTTCACCTTTGGCTGAGTCCGTCGGGTTTGAGCCGTTGCAATCCATCCCAACTACGAGTGATCGGAGACGAGAGCCATGATGCCAAAGATTCTCATTTTTACGACCAACTGGTGCCCCTTTTGCCGGCGCGCGAAAGCACTGTTCACCGAAAAGGGTGTGAAATGGACTGAACACGACATCGAGGATGATCCTGCTCAGCGGCAGGCGATGGAGGAAGCGACAGGCCGGAGCACCGTTCCGCAGATCTTCATCAACGGCAAGCACATCGGGGGCTCTGATGACCTCCTGGAGCTCGATGCCAAGGGCGAGCTCGACAGGCTTCTCGCCGGCGAGGTCTCCGCCACCTGATCAATGGTGTGGCTCAGCCAATCGATAGAGCGAAGGAGCGCACGATGGTTTCTGCAGTTTGGAACGACGCCACTATCGCAGCGAGCGACAAGACCGTGATTGTCGACGGCAATCACTACTTTCCGCCCGAAGCCGTCGATCATACTCGGCTCGAGGCAAGCGATCATTCGTCCGTCTGTCCGGTAAAGGGTCGGGCGCGTTATTATCACGTTCGGGTGGGCGAAGAGTGCAACCTGAACGCGGCTTGGGCCTACCCCAACCCGACACCGAGAGCCGAAGCGATCAGAAATCATGTCGCTTTTTGGAAGGGCGTGGAGGTTGCGTAGCAGGCTCCGCGCCGGGGGCGGCCGCTGATGCCAGCAGCGCTTCACGCTCGCGTCTCCGAACACGTCGGGCGGGCGCTCGACGGGCTGGAGACGTCTGGCGAGCTGCCGACCGGTCTCGCACGGAGCGGCGTGACTGTGGAAACGCCGCATGACGCTGCGCACGGCGACCTGTCGACCAACGCTGCGATGGTGATAGGGAAGCGCGCCGGGGTCCCGCCGCGGCAGCTCGCCGGGGCGCTGGCCAGCCGGCTGGCGGCGCTCGAGGAAGTGACAAGCGTCGACGTCGCCGGCCCGGGCTTCGTCAATCTGAGGCTGACCGATGACGCGTGGCGGGACGAGCTAGCGGCGATCGCACATTCGGGCGAGCGATATGGCAAATCGGACGCTGGTGCCGGCAAGACGGTGAACGTCGAATATGTCTCGGCCAATCCAACCGGCCCGATGCACGTGGGGCATTGCCGCGGAGCGGTCGTCGGGGACGCGCTGGCGAACCTGCTGGTGTTCACCGGCCACCGCGTAATCCGCGAGTACTACGTCAACGATGCCGGCGCACAGGTGGACGTCCTCGGGAGATCCGCCCACCTTCGTTACCTCGAGGCGCTGGGCGAAAGTATCGGCAACATCCCGGAAGGCCTGTATCCGGGCGACTATCTCAAGCCCGTGGGCCAGGCCTTGGCTTCGGACTTCAGCGACCGCTACCGACATGCCCCGCAGGCCGCGTGGCTTCCGATCTTCCGTTCGCACGCCGTGGCAGCGATGATGGAGACGATCCGCGCGGACCTCGCGCTGCTGGGCGTTCGTCATGACCGCTTCGCATCTGAGGCCGAACTGCTCGAAGCGGGACGGCCCGCCGCCGCCGAGGCTTGGCTGCGCGAGCGCGGCCTGATCTATGATGGCGTGCTTGATCCGCCCAAGGGAGAAATCCCAGAGGACTGGCAACCGATCGAGCTGCCGCTGTTCCGCTCGACGCTCTTTGGCGATGATCAGGACCGGCCGATCCGCAAAGCAGATGGAAGCTGGACTTACTTCGGCGTCGACCTCGCCTACCACTTCGAGAAGGCCCGCGACGCCGATGAGATGATCGACGTCTGGGGTGCGGATCATGCCGGCACGGTGAAGCGCATCGTCGCAGCTACCGATGCCCTCACCGAAGGGCGCAAGCGCTTCGACGTCAAGCTGGTGCAGATTGTTCGGCTGCTTCGCGAAGGCGACCCAGTGAAGATGTCGAAGCGTGCAGGCAACTTCGTGACCCTCGCCGATGTGGTGCGAGAGGTCGGCAGGGATGTCGTTCGTTTCACCATGCTCACCCGCAAGGCGGAGGCGCCAATGGACTTCGACTTCGCGAAAGCGGTCGAGGCGTCGCGTGATAATCCGGTCTTTTATGTTCACTATGCGTACGCGCGCATACATTCGCTTTCTCGACGAGCAATCGAGGCTAAGATCGACTTGCGCGTTGAGCCCGACCTTTCCCTCCTAGACGGTCGGGACTTGATCTTAGTGAAGTTGATGGCCCAGTTTCCGCGAGTAGTGGAGGCCGCTGCATCAGCGCGCGAACCGCATCGGATCGCCTTCTTCCTCGCCGATCTGGCGGCGGCTTTCCACGGCC
This sequence comes from uncultured Sphingobium sp., assembly GCA_913773715.1. Next base: position 2,746 of record CAJYHD010000584.1, on the reverse strand, counting down.
TGTGGAATGCCGGATCCGATGATCCGGCGCGCCGCTTCATCCGCGACGATAACGCGCCGCTCAGCCGCGCACGGCTCTTCCTGGCAGCTGCCGTCGGACAGATCATCCGCAATGGCTTGGCGCTGATGGGCGTCGAGCCGATGCAGCAGATGCCTCGGAACGACGTTGATTTCGGTTAAGCGGATGAATTCGCTGCGCAGCGGTCGGGTAAGCCGGGTGGCTCGCTGGTCCGCGGTTATGCTGCGGATCGGCCCCGTTCCTGCTAGCCGAATGAGGGCTATCTTCGGTTATGCACTCGCCGCCTGAAAAGGAGAAAGCCGCCTTCGAGGCAGCGTGGGAACGGCTGCCAAGCGGCTACAGTGAGGGCGTTTTTGACGGCTACCGCTACGGCGTGACCGTTAAGCGATCTGACGACGGTCGGCGAAACAGTCTGTTCGCGAGAGATCTCGCCGCCACCGATATCGTAAGCTTCAACCTGTACCGCCTGGAAAGCGGCGAGACATTACTCAAACCCTGCGAAATGTCCTCAGAGAAGGTAGTGCGGTTCGTGCTCGGCTTTACTCTCGCGGAATAGCCTTGTGTCGAGTTCTGCTTAGCCACTACCATAAGTGTTTCGCTCGCAGCCCCGGTCCCGTCAGGCTATCGAAACTATAGCCGCGAGTCATTGGACTTAGACCGTAGGTGACCTCATTCTGACGGCCTCTACAGCCTAAGGGGAATCGATGTCGGCTCCTACGAAAGCCACCGATCAGGGAGCCTTCTGATGACCGACGCTGCAGCTGCGCAACTTGCAACTCCGACCGACCTTGATGAGGCCGCAACGATGACCGTCGCGGACGCGCTCAAGATTATCCTCGCAAACAGCTATGCAGTCTACCTGAAGACCAAGAACTTCCACTGGCATGTCTCTGGACCCTACTTCAGGGACTATCATCTTCTTTTCGATGAGCAGGCGGCGGAGATCCTGGCCGTCACCGACGCCATCGCCGAGCGCGCCAGAAAGACGGGAAATCGCACACTTACATCGATTGGTGACATCGCGCGTCACCAGACTATCCGGGACAACGATGCCGAGTTCGTGACGCCGCAGGAAATGCTGGCGGAGCTAAGGGCCGACAACCTCCATATGGTGGAAGGGTTTCGGAAGGCGAAGGCAGTCGCGGATGAGGCAAAGGACAACGCCACCTCTGGCTTGGTCGACGCTTGGACCGATGAGGCCGAGCGCCGTGCTTGGTTCCTGTTCGAGGCCAGCCGGCCGAGCTAATGAGCGCCAGCTCGAGGTAGATGATGTTGAAGGTTGGCTTTGGTGGCGGCTGCCATTGGTGCACCGAGGGTGTGTTTCAAGCGTTACGAGGGGTCACGCAGGTCGATCAGGGCTATCTGCAATCCGAGCCGCCGGCGGACACTTGGGCAGAGGGCGTCGTCGTGACGTTCGACCCGTCCACCATCAGCCTGGAAACGCTCGCCGAGGTGCATCTTAGAACGCATTCATCGAGCAGAGCTCGTTCCCCGCGTGGGAAGTACCGCAGCGCAATCTATATCTTTGAGCCGGGACAACGGTTGGAGGCTGAGCGAACGGTGTGCCGGTTCGCGGAAGAAGCCGAAAAGACGATCCACACGCAGGTGGTGCCGTTCGTCGACTTCTTGCCATCGGAGGAGCGCTACCAGAACTACTATCGCAACGATCCCAATCGGCCATTCTGCCGCCGATACATCGATCCGAAACTCGATCTCATCCGCCGCGAATATGCGGAACATGCGCTACCAGGAGGGTGAGCACGTGCGTGCTTCGTCGAGCTGGAATGCAAGGTCGATGAAGCCGCTAAAGCCCGCTGTCGTGTGCGCTGCCGGTTTTCTTCTGCAGGCGGCGCCCATGCGCTCGCGAGTAGATCCCACGCGGACTCGAAGGCTCGCCCGGTTAGCGAGGTGATGTCTCTCGGCAGACAATTTGAAGGTGCGCTCCCTCAGAAAGATCAGATCTGAGACGGCAATGCAAATTCGGAGCGCGCGTTAGGGGAGGAAGACCGATGATGGTCCCGATGATCTCAGTGCTGTCTCCGTCCCGGCTGTGATCGAGGGGGTTAAAGGAACATGCAGGTGACGATCCTCGCGATCATTACGGATGGCACACACTGTGTGAGCCTCCATCAGTCCCATCTTGCAGCCTGGAGCCAACTCATGAGCTTCATCGACGCGAGATGGTCCGAGCGTATGGGATCTACAGCTCCGCCGGGTGATGGCGAGGCGAGAGCGCAGGTATTCTTTCGACACAATGATGACGACCTGTACGCGATCATCGATGCTGACGTCTCGGAACTCCAAGAGGCATTGGGTTCAGCCAGCGACCCCGTCGTTGGTTAGCGCGGCGGCCCGCCAAGCTGTTGCGACCACATCGAACCAAGGGGCGCGCTATGTTCGAATGCCTTATTCTTGGCGACAGCATCGGGCTCGGCACAGCGAAGGCGATCAACAGCCAGTATGCTCCGCGTTGCGACGTTCAAGCGGCCGAAGGGGCGACAGCGGCGCAGATCCTGAGTTGGAGGAGGCCGATCAAGATCTATGGCAGTTGCGTCTTTGCGATTGGCTCAAATGATCCGCCCGGTGCGCCTCTCGCCAGAACTGTGGATCGGCGTGGAAAAAGGACCCCGGTAGCGGGGTGATCGGCGTCGAAAAGGGACCCCTCATCCCGGTGGTCTAGGCTGTTCGCTTGGCGGTGTGTCAGGCGGCGAGATCGGGATGCTGGTAT
>CAJYHD010000583.1 GCA_913773715.1 uncultured Sphingobium sp. | reverse complement strand
GCCGGCATGTGGTCCGCGAAGGAGCGACCATCACCGGCTACCGGCTGAAGGACGCCATCACGTCACTCGCCAGTCTACCGGGCGGAGACGAGGCGCCGGCCCTGCGCGCGATGACTATCTGCCATCGCCAGTATCTCCTGGACCTTTCGGCCAGTGTCGGCGGCAAGGCCGTGCCCTTCCGCCAGGCGTGCGAGGCGACGGGCATCGCCTGTTCGCCCGCAGAGCCCGCCGAGGCCTTTCACGCCTGGGTGCGATGTGACGTCGCCGGCATCGAAGCGGATGCGCAGGTCAACGTGATCGCGGCTTTCCGGCTGCTGCTCGTCCGCCTCGCCTCGATCAACAACGTCGGACGCCACATCGCCACGGCCTTGAACGGCCATCTCGGCGTCTGGCTCAATGAAATCGATCATCCCGCCGCCAAGACCCACGTCGCCGACCTGCTGCCCACCGCCAACTGATCGCAACGGCCGAACCGCGGCCAACACCAAGGAAAATCAGCATGTTCACCGTTGATCTGACGATCGAGAAGCGCCAATTCGCGCCCGCCTCGATCGCGCTCGCCGTCCGCACCATTGGCGCCTGCGCCGCCGCAGGCCACCGCCCGGATGGCCGGCTTCTTTGCGGAATTGGGATACTTTACGTCCGCCAGAAGGTGACGGCCTTCGCTTCTCTGCCGATGCTCGCTGCCTCGGCGAGCAGGAGCGTCCCACTGATCTCCTCGATTGGCTGGAGCCGCATATCCCGGCAAGCGGCGCGGTCATCAGCTGGAGCAACTGGGGCAGCGTGCCCCGCCGCCTCGCCGCTCTCGCCGACGCGAAACGGCACCCGCGCATCACCGTGGCTGCCGCCGACGTCGCCGGTCGTTGGCGCGACCTGCCGCGCAGTCACACCTGGCATATGCGCCAGGCACGAGCAGCACATCTGCCGCGCCTGTGTCCACTGGGCACGCCTGTCGACGAATGCGAGGCGCCTGCGCCGGCCGTCCTGCTGCCAAATCCGGAAGTAACCTCGGCCGAACTCATCGCTGAAACCATCGCCGGGTGGCAGTGCTGGGCGAGGACTTTCGGCGATTTTGATGACGCCGGCCACCCTGCCCAGGCAGCACTGCGTGCGCTCGCGCGCTGGCGTGCGGACCAGACCAACGGCCGCTGATCCCCTTCTTCCGACCCATCGCCGCGCAACGCCGGCTGGAGAACCACAATGTACCTCGATCCTGCCCGCATCTGGAAGACCGACAAGCCCAGCTATGTCGTCGTCCTAGATGCCGAAACTCGATACGACCATACCGTCCACGGGCGCTACCTCGCTGCCGAGCGCTGCACGCCCGCCGACCTTGTCGATCTTCATCCACGCGACCGCCGGCAAGACCCCCGCGCGACGCCACGCTGGCCGTGTCAGCAGATCGTGGCGTTGAGTTGGCTTGTGCTCACCGACGGCGACGACGGCCTCCGCCCCGTCCGCATGGAAACCAGGGGCTTCCCTGAATTCGACGAAGCCGGGATCGTCGGCGCCTTCCTCGCCGATATGGACCGGCTGCAACACGTTCAACTGACGACCTGGGGCGGATTCCACGCCGACGTGCCGCAAATTCTTATCGCTGCGGCGGCCGCGGGTTTGCGACTGCCGGCATCGCTGGCCGGTCTGCGCTCACCGTGGCGCCGCGAGGCCAGCGGGCACTGTGACCTCATGACCGAGATGTGTGCCGGCGCGAAGCCGCCGCATCTCGCCGAGGTCGCGGCCAAGATCGGCATTCCGGCCAAGCTGACCTGCCGGCCGGATCTGGTCAGCGGTCTAATGGACCAAGGCAAATGGTCATTGGTGAAGGCGGTCGCGGAAGGCGACGTGCTGACCACGTGCATGTTGCTGATGCGATGGCGGCACCTGCTGGGCGGCACCGTCTCGACGCTGGAGGCGGCGCAAAGACTCTCGTGCTTCGTCGCCGAGCACTGCGGCCACCGCCCCTATGCCGCAGACTGGCGAAGGTATGGCGACGACATCGTCGCTGCCGCTCTCGCAGCCGAAACCCAAAAGCTCGCAGCACTCGCACCCGCGTCCTGCGGCTGAGCGGCGGTGATGGCCTCTACGACGGGGCGGAAAAGAAATCGGGGCCAAGACCCTAAGGAGTATAACGACATGAGCATCAACGAATCGATGGACACCATGCAGGCGTGGACTCACGCCTTGCGCCTCGGCATGGGCTACCCACAAGTCACTCCCATCGGGGATCCAACGGCTTTCGCCTCAAGCGGGCGCAAGGATCTCGCCGGCGCGCTCGAAGTCGCCGCGATCGTCAAGCAAAGTGGCCAAGACATGGTGCTGGTGGCATTCGACCTCCCCATCGTCGACGGGCCGGTCGATATCTCGCTGTTCACCCGCGCAATCGTCCACGTCGACTGGCACGATGACGTACAACCTTGGCTTGCCAGCGATGACAGCCGCATTGAGCTGCTGACCGCGACGCAGCGCTGGTCGGTCGGACCCCGCTCGGTCCTGACCGTGTCTCCGCTGCCACCACGCAGCAGGATCAAGCGTGGAATCGAGCGGGCTCATCGTCGCTGGCGAGAAATTGCCGGGCAGGTGCACGGCATACACCTATCGGGATCACGCTTTATCCCAGCCGGCGCGACCTTGGCCGAGGCCGTGCCGATGGAAAGCCTTCGCTCAGCAGCGTGATCTAGGCGTTAATAGCGGCATGACTGCTCGGTCCGCACTACATGTCGACCTCATTATAGATGGCAATGGGCACACCTTCGCCCTGCAGCGCTACCGCTTGACGATACTGAGCGTGCGCAGTGACGAAGCGGCCGAAAGGCTGCTTGTCGCTGATCACCAACCGCGTCGTGCTGACTCCGACCGCGGCCATGATGCGTGCCCCCTCGCCAGCCAGACGGCGCGCGAGGGGGCCGTTGCGGGCCTCGCCGAGGATGACGATGCGCTCGCCCTTCAACGGGCCGTCCGGCGCAGGTGGTGGCGCCTTAACGCGGGGCGGATTGTTCGGCGCGAGCCAGCCGGCCAGGCTCATGCCGGTATGCTCCATGGCGCGAACGATCACCATACCGGCCGCCCGCGCGTCGCTCAGTGCGTCGTGATGCTTGTGGGGCAGGCCGAGGAATTGCGTCAG
>CAJYHD010000582.1 GCA_913773715.1 uncultured Sphingobium sp. | reverse complement strand
ATATGTCAAAAAGGCGGCGGAACAGCTGAACGTGATCGACGTGAAGGAGGAACCGCCACCACCAGACGAGGAGCCGCCACCGCCGCCGCCAGATCAGCCGATCGAGCCGCCGCCGGTTGTCGCGCCTCCGCCGATCGTCCAGACCCCGGCCCCTGCGCCGCCCATCCAGACGGTTCGCACGCCGCCGCCGGTTTTCAACCCGGTTCCGGTCGCCGCACCGCCGCCGCCGCCGGCTCCCCCGCCGCCTGCGGTTGCCGCAACCCGCGCTTCGCCGCGCGGCAATCCCGGCAGCTGGGTCAGCGACGCCGACTATCCGAGCCGCGCGCAGCGTGAAGAACGCTCGGGTACGGCTGGGTTCCGCCTGGAAATCGGCCCGGACGGCCGTGTTACCAACTGCACCATCACTTCTTCGACCGGGCATCCCGATCTCGACGAGGCGACCTGCCGCCTGCTGCCGCGCCGTGCGCGCTTCACAGCAGCCAAGGGCAGCGATGGCCAGCCGATGGCTGACACGTACAATGGTCGTATCACCTGGCGTTTGCCTGAATAATTCATACCAGGGAGGCGCGCGCGCCGAGCCGCCTTCCTCCTGCACGATCCTATTGAGAGGGAAGTCTTGAACATGTTGACGTATCTCGCAGCTGCGGCTCCCAAGCCGGAAAACCCGTACGGCCTGATGGAGGCTCTGGAACAGGGCGGCACCATCGCCTGGACCGTCTTCATCATCCTCTGTATCATGTCGGTCGGTACCTTCTACGTTCTGTTCACCAAGCTGATCGAACAGCAGAAGGTCATCAACCAGGGCAAGAAGGTGCGCGCCACGTTCTGGCGTTCGGCCTCGCTGCGCGAAGCCTCGGCCAAGCTGGAAAAGAACTCTGCCTACAAGCAGATCGTCGACGACGGCATCAAGGCTCAGGAAGAGCATGGCAAGCTGAAGGATCCGGTCGAAGCGCATGACTGGCTGCATGGCTCGCTCGCCCGTTCGGAAGGCGCGATCAACTCGTCGCTGAACGGTGGTCTCGCGTTCCTCGCGACCGTCGGTTCGACCTCGCCGTTCATCGGTCTGTTCGGTACCGTTATCGGCATCTATCGCGCGCTCATCAAGATCGGTGCTGCCGGTCAGGCTTCGATCGACGCCGTTGCCGGCCCGGTCGGTGAAGCTCTGATCATGACCGCGCTCGGTCTGGCCGTGGCCGTTCCTGCGGTGCTTGCCTACAACTTCCTGCAGCGCCGCAACAAGGCGATTGCCGAACAGCTGAACGGCTTCACCGTCGACCTGCTGGCCTACCTGGTTTCGGACGGCGCTGTTAAGCCGACCGCTGCTCCGGCTGTCGCCGCCCCGGCTGCCAAGCCGGCTGCCGCGCCGACCAAGGCCTGATCGGTCTCAAGGATGCCGGTGGGACCGGGCGGCGGCTGCGACCGTCCGGTTCCCCGCCGACCATGGCTCCGGATGGCCAGAATGGCGACCGGACGCCATCGACACCAAGGTTAGGATAGTATCAATGGCAATGAGTGTTGGCTCCGACGGCGGTGACGACAAGCCGATGTCCGACATCAACACGACGCCGCTCGTCGACGTCATGCTGGTGTTGCTCATCATCTTTCTCATCGCGGTCCCGGTCGTCGTCCAGACGGTCGAGCTGAAGCTTCCCAAGGTGGCTTTCGAGCCGACCACGACGAAGCCGGAAAATGTCTCCTTGTCCGTCACTACTGCCAGCGATGGCAAGTGCGCGGTGTTCTGGGGCATGACGCCGGTCACATCGAGCGAATTGCTCGATCGTGCCGTCGCCAAGCTGGAAGCGGACATCAAGAAGGCAGGTGGCGTTGCGAACCTGAAGCCGGAGGATCTGCCCGAAGTGCATATCCGCGGCGACATCAACACGCCCTATCGCTGCATCGGCGGCACCATCTATACGATGCAACGCGCCGGTTTCCCGAAGGTGGGCTTCATCTCCGAACCGGAACCCGGTTCGCAGACCGCCCGTCTGTAATCGGCCGATTTAAGGAGAACTCGCCATGGCAATGAGTGCCGGCCGCGATGACGGCGAACCGATGGTGGAAATGAACACGACGCCGTTGATCGACGTCATGCTCGTTCTGCTCATCATGTTCATCATCACCATTCCGATCCAGACCCATGCGGTTAAGATCGACCTGCCGCAGAACGCGCCGCCGACAGACAGCGTGATCGACCCGGTCAAGAACAAGGTCGCGATCGATGCCGGTGGCGTGATCACCTGGAACGGCGCATCGATCGATCTGCTGACCCTGCGTCAGTATCTGCAGCAGTCGCTGCGTCTGCCCGTGGAGCCGGAACTTCAGTTCCAGCCGAACGCGGCGACCCGCTATGTCGTCGTTGACGAGGTTCTGGCGGAGATCAAGCGTGCAGGCGTCACGAAGCTCGGCTTCGTGGGCAACGAGCAATATGGCAGCTTCTAAACGCTGAGCCCGGATGGTGACGTCAGGACTTCCCTCTGCGGCGTCTCGGTTCGAAAGCTGAAGAAAGTTCCATGTTATCTCAGAAGGGGTCGCCTCACGGCGGCCCTTTTTATGTTCCGTTATCGGCGGTCCCTTTATGTATGTGTGATGAGGGTACTGGCAGCTCATCAGAGGGCGGCGGCTGACGGTCGGACTGTCGTCAAAGACGAGCGGCCCTTTCAAGCGTGTTACAACGGTAAGAACCCGATCATGCCGCAGAGCGCGCCCGACGTTTCGACAGCCTCACAAAGTGGTGCTTGACGCGTATCCGGTGATCTGTTCACTCAAATAGACCGCTTCTTGTCGATGGACCGGTTTGGCCGTAGGAACCATAGCGCCCTGCAGCAACGCAGCGCCGATCCTCATCGGACTCACCCTGCTCGCGATCGTCCTTCCCGACCATACCCCGATATGGCCGCGCTTTCCCGTCTGGTATCACTTGACCGTTCTTGCGACGTTGGGGTGCTGATATTTTCGGACGCCGCGTTGAAAGAGCGGCCTTTTCTGCACCGCAGGACAAGCTCGCGTTGAAGCCGTCGGAGCGGGCAGACCGGCGGCTACGCGGTTAAACATTTCCTTACTGCCCGCGCGCTAAATGGATGCACAATGATTGAAGTGCAGACGATGGGCGCTAGCAAGATTGGGAACTCGGATCGACGGGCGGCGGCAACGCGAAGCCATGTGCGGATTGCCGTGCGCGTGCGACGACCCGGCGAGACATGGGTCAACAGCAAGGTCGCCGACCTGTCGCTGACGGGATTTCGCCTGCAAAGCTTTATGAAGCTGTCGCGCGGCAGCGACCTCTGGATCATGCTGCCGGGCTTCGAGGGGCGGCGCGCGCACGTGCTGTGGACGCGCGCGCACGAGTCGGGTTGCGCCTTCGAACATGCCCTGCACCCCGCCATCCTGGATCACATCGTGGCCCATTATGGGCATGGCGTGGCGCCGGTGGTATAACGGCAACCGCAGCCTAGGTTCAGCACTCCGTCGTTCGGGATAGCCAAACAGGTTGAGGTCGATTGCTGACTTCAGGCGGTCGCGCCGCCGTCCACGGTCAATACCGAACCGGTGATGAAAGACGCGTCGGGGCTGGCAAGAAAAGCGACTGCGGCTGCGAGTTCGTGCGGCGTGCCATAGCGGCCCAGCGCCGTCAAAGCACGCTGGGTCGCGGCCCGGTCGCTGTCGGCAGGATTCATATCGGTGTCGATCGGGCCGGGCTGAACGATGTTGACGGTAACGCCGGACGGTCCAAGTTCGCGGGCAAGTCCGCTATTGAACGCCAGCAGAGCCGACTTGGTCATGGAATAGACTGTAGCACCTCCGAATGGCACCCGCCGGGCCAGACCTGATCCGATGGTGATGATCCGTCCGCCTCCGCCCAGATGCGGGATGGCGGCCTGGGACGCGAGTACCGGCGCGCGCACGTTGATCGCAAGCATGGCATCTATATCCGAGAGATCGGCCTCTGCGACGATGCCATAGCGCGCGATCCCCGCATTGTTGACGAGGATATCAAGTCCGCCGAGCTGCCTGACGGCATCCTCGACCGAGCGCCGGATTGCGGCAGGATCGGCGCTATCAGCCTGGATGGCGAAGCCGCGACGGCCATGGCTCTCGATCGCCTTCACGACCTCCGACGCCTTGTCGGCAGAGCGTTCGTAAGTGATCGCCACATCGGCTCCGCCAGCGGCGAGTTGCTGTGCGATGGCGGCGCCAATGCCGCGTGATGCGCCCGTGACCAAGGCGCGCTTTCCCGTCAGATCCGTCATAATCCACCTTTCTGTATCAATCGTTACATAATAACTAGGAAGCTTGCTCCGGACTGTCAATATATTTATATAATGATCGATGCAGAATGATGAAAACGCTCATGATGACAGGGACAGGCCGGATATAAAGCCGCGCGGTCGCCCGCGTGGATTCGACAGACGGGCCGCGCTGGAGGCGGCGACGCGTCTGTTCTGGCGCAAGGGCTATGCCGCGACCTCCATTTCCGATCTGACGCGAGAATTGGGCATAGGCGCGCCCAGCCTCTATGCGGCGTTCGCCTCGAAGGAGGCGCTGTATGAGGAAGCCCTGGCATTCTACGCCGCGCATTATGGGCGCACGGTTTGGGGCGGATTTGAAGATGCGCCGACCGCGCGAGAGGCGGTGCGCGCGTATTTCTTCGACTCGGCAACGGGGTTGACCGGCTGTGCGGCGGACAATCCGCGAGGCTGCATGGTCACGCTCTCCGCTGCGGTCAGCGAGGTGCCGCAGTCGCTGGCGGACAATCTACAAGCCGCGCGAGGGGACAATTATACCCGGCTGCTGACGCGGATCGAACGCGCCATGCAAGAGGGCGAGTTGCCGGAAACGCTGGATGGCGCTGCTCTCGCGCGCTTCCTCCAGTCAGTTCAGGCCGGGATGTCGATCATGGCGCGTGATGGTGCCAGCGCGCAGGATCTGGAGGCGGTGGCCGCCGTCGCCATGGCGGGATGGGACGCGTGGACGGCGGCTTGACAGTTCAGGCCGCCCCATCCTGAAATTGCAGGCTGGCGAGCCGGGCGTAGAGGCCGCCTTCGGCCACGAGCGTCATGTGGGTGCCCTGTTCGAGGATCCGCCCCTGATCCATGACGATGATGCGGTCGGCGGCGCGCACGGTGGCGAGGCGGTGAGCGATGACGAGGGTAGTGCGCCCCGCCATCAGCCGCGCCAAAGCATCCTGTACCAACCGCTCCGACTCTGCGTCGAGGGCGGAGGTCGCTTCATCCAGCAGCAGGATCGGAGCATCGCGGAGCAATGCGCGGGCGATCGAAAGCCGCTGGCGCTGCCCGCCGGAAAGCCGCGCACCGCCCTCTCCCAGATAGGTGTCGAGACCGTCGGGCAGGTCGCGCAGGAAGCTTTCGGCATTGGCGGCACGCGCCGCCCCCCAGACCTGATCGTCGCTTGCATCCCACCGGCCATAGCGCAGATTGTCGCGCGCCGACGCGGCAAAGATCAGGCTGTCCTGCGGCACCATGGCCATCATCGCGCGCAGGGCAGCAGGATCGGCATCCGGCAGCGCTACGCCGTTCAGCCGTACCGCGCCGCTTTTGGGATCGTAGAAGCGCTGCGCCAACTGTATCAGCGTCGATTTGCCCGCGCCGGAGGGGCCGACGACGGCGACGGTTTCGCCCGGCGTGATGTCGAGCGTGATGCCGTTCAGCGCGCGATGGTCGGGGCGCGTCGGATAATGGAAATGGACATCATCGAAGCTCAGCCGTGCGCCCTTGTCCAGCGACGGGATAGGCGTCGGATGGGCGGGGGCCGTGATCTCCGCCGGGGCGGTGATCAGTTCGTGAAGGCGGCTCGCCGCTCCGGCACCGCGCAGCAGGTCGCCCCAGCTTTCCGACAGCGATCCGAACGCGCCAGCGACCAGACCGCCGGTCAGCACGAAGGCGGCGATGCTGCCGCCCGAAAGGCGCCCGGCGGCGACGTCGAGCGCACCCTGCCACATCACCGCTGTGACCG
>CAJYHD010000581.1 GCA_913773715.1 uncultured Sphingobium sp. | reverse complement strand
CTGCTGCACACCTCGTCCGAGGGCAAGGTGCTGGAAGATCCGTGGGACGAGGTGCCCGATTACGTCTATTCGCGCACCGTCAACCCTGAGGACGCGCCGGACCAGCCCGAGGTCATCACGATCGATTTCGAGCGTGGCGACGGCGTCGCGCTGAACGGCCAGGCGATGAGCCCGGCGACGCTGCTGGCGGCGCTGAACGATCTGGGCCGGAAGCACGGCATCGGCCGGCTTGATCTGGTCGAGAACCGCTTCGTCGGCATGAAGAGCCGTGGCATGTACGAAACGCCGGGCGGCACCATCTACGCGCTGGCGCATCGCGGCATCGAGCAGATCACGCTAGATCGCGGCGCGGCGCACCTGAAGGACGAGCTGGCGCCGCGCTATGCCGAGCTGGTCTATAACGGCTTCTGGTTCTCGCCGGAGCGCGAGATGCTGCAGGCCGCCGTCAACTATAGCCAAGAGAAGGTGACGGGCACCGTCCGGCTGAAGCTGTACAAGGGCTCGTGCATCGTCACGGGCCGCAAGTCGCCGCACACGCTGTACAGCGAAAAGGTCGTGACGTTCGAGGACGATCAGGGCGCCTATGACCAGCGCGACGCGGCTGGCTTCATCAAGCTGAACGCATTGCGTCTGCGCCTGCTGGGTCGCCGGGATCGGTGACATTCCGCCCCGCTCCCCGCCGTGATGGACAGGGAGCGGGGCGGGTAGGCCCCGTGACGCACGGTTGCCGGGCTTCCACTGGGTCGATCCTTCCGGCCGGGTCGCGGCTTTATCAGGATTCTAGCGCCGCTCCCCAAGCTAAACCGGTGAAAAAGCATGGATTTGTTCGGCCTGACCGATCCCGGTGGGCGGTCCGCCATCCGCCGCATCGGCGTTGCGTGAGGGTTTCGGGGCGCTTATGGCAGGTGTGATGGGGGACAAGTTGCACTGGTGGCAGACGCGCTGGTTCGTCGCCACGATGGCGCTCGCCGCCGCGATCCCGCTGCTCTGGCCGGATATCCCGCCGCTGCTCGACCTGCCCGGGCACATGGCGCGATATCGCGTATCGCTGGAATACGATCATCAGCCGATCCTGCGCGACTGGTACAATTTCCAATGGTCGCTGATCGGCAATCTGGGTATCGACCTGCTCGTCATCCCGCTCGCCAAGCTGATCGGGCTGGAGCCGGCGGTGAAGCTGATCGTCATCGCCATTCCGGTGCTGACGGTATCGGGCCTGTTGTGGATCGCGCGCGAGGTGCATGGCCGCGTGCCCGCGACCGCGCTGTTCGCGCTGCCACTCGCCTACAGCTATCCCTTTCAGTTCGGCTTCGTGAATTTCGCGCTGTCGATGGCGATCGCGCTGAACCTGTTCGCGCTCTGGTTGCGGCTGGCGCGACTGGGGCATTTGCGCTTGCGGGCGATCCTGTTCGTGCCGCTGTCGTGTGCGCTGTGGTTGTGCCACACCTATGGCTGGGGCGTGCTGGGCGTCCTGGCCTTCTCGGCGGAGATGATCCGCCAGCATGATATCCGCAAGGACCGGCAGAGCGGCCACTGGCTGGAAAGCTGGATCCGCGCGGGTCTGGGCTGCCTGCCGCTCGCCTTGCCGATGGCGCTGATGATCTTCTGGCGGTCGGGCGACCATGTCACCGGCCAGACCGCCGACTATTTCAACTGGAAGGCAAAGTACGCCTGGGTCCTGATGATCCTGCGCGACCGCTGGAAATGGTGGGACGTCGGCAGCGCCATCGCGATCTTCCTGTTGCTGGCGAAGGGCGTCCACGACCGCCACATCGTCTATTCGCGCAATCTCGCCCTGTCGGCGCTGTTCCTGCTGGCGATGTACCTGCTGCTGCCGCGCATCGTGTTCGGCAGCGCCTATGCCGATATGCGGCTGGCCCCCTTCGTCTTCGCGATCGCGCTGATCGGATTGCGCCCGCGCCCCGGCAGTCCCGGGCGCAGCCAGGCGCGCTATGCCGTGGTGGGCCTCGCCTTCGTCTTGCTCCGTCTGGTCGGCACGACGTGGAGCTATGCGCTCTACGACCGGGAGTATGACCGGGTGCTGACGGCACTGGATCACATCCCCACCCATGCCCGGGTGCTCAGCTTCGTTGGGCGGCATTGCGGGGAGCCATGGGCCTATTCGCGGGTGGAGCATCTGCCGGGGATGCTGATGGTCCGCAAGCTGGCCTTCACCAACGATCAGTGGTCGATGGCGGGGGCGCAGCAGCTGACGGTGCGCTATCCGGCCGCGCCGCGTTTCGCGCATGATCCGTCGCAGCTGGTGGTCGATCACTGGTGCCGGGGCGAATGGTGGCGGCCGTTCGATTATTCGATGGCGGCCTTTCCGCGCACGGCCTTCGACTATGTCTGGGTGCTCGACCCGCCTACGCCCTACAACCCGGCGCTGCTGAAGGGGCTGACCCCGATCTGGCAGAGCGGTCGCGACACGCTGTTCCGCATTGATGACCGGACCCAGCCGCCCAAGCCGCCGACCCCGCCGCGCATCGAACGGCTTCAGGCGCGTTTATACGGGCCCAGCGCCGTCAAGTAATCCGCATCGGCGCTGACGCCTTCGCGCTCCCGCGACAGGAAGTCGGCGACGGCGCTGCGGAAATTCGCGTCGGGAATGTAATGCGCCGACCATGTCGGCACGGGCAGGTAGCCGCGTGCGAGCTTGTGTTCGCCCTGCGCCCCCGCCTCCACGCGCGACAGGCCACGCGCGATCGCGGCGTCGATCGCCTGATAATAGCATAGTTCGAAATGGAGGAACGGCACCTCCTCCGTCGCGCCCCAGTAGCG
>CAJYHD010000580.1 GCA_913773715.1 uncultured Sphingobium sp. | reverse complement strand
CCGCACCAAGCTTGAGACAGGATTCATCGCCGGGCGATAAACGGAATGTGTGTCAGGAACGGAAACGGGCGGCCCCGGCGTGATGCACCCAAGGATGCGGGCCTTCAACGGATGTAGTGTAGCCAATTGATCGGATCGTTGACCCAAACCTTGGCGACCTGCTCCATCAAGGCGTTGGGCATGGACGCGCCTTCGCCACCTTGGCCGCTGGCCGCGAGCGCCATTCAGGCGGCAAGAGGAATGAAAATCAACGAACGCACGACATACTCCCTGGTTGTGAAACTGCGACCGGCATAGCAATAGGATTCGGGAAAACCGGATATATGAGACGCCGCCGTCAAGCATCTGTGGAACAAGGGAGCGCCAGTGTCGAAACACCAGTATCTCCTTATCGGCGTATCGATGCTTGCACTTGTTGCCGGAAGTACTGCGCTTTACATCGCGCCGCTGGCAGCGGGCCCCGTGGGGGCAAAGGATTGCAGCGGAATTCTGCCGCGGCTTTCGCCTCTTTCGCCGCTTGCCGCAAATGTTCCGGAGCCCGACTGGTCGCAGCGCGGCGGCCATGTCAACGATGCCAGCTGCCTCAGCCGGACCCCGGTCGCGGGCGTCGTTCGCGTCAGGACCGAAGCCGATGTCGCCACCGCCTTGCGCTATGCCGCCGCACATGGGCTGACCGTATCGGCGGCGGGGGTGCGTCATTCGATGGGCGGGCAGGCCTTCCGTGCCGGTGGCGTCATGCTCGACATGCGGGGAATGGACACGATCCATCTCGACCCGGAGGCGCGCACGGTGACGGTGGGGGCAGGCGCAACCTGGCACGCGATCCAGCTTGCCCTCCATCCCCGTTTCGCGGTCCAGGCGATGCAGTCGACCGACATCTTCTCCGTCGGCGGCTCGATCAGCGTGAATGCGCATGGCATGGATCACCGGGCGGGTGCGGTGATGGGATCGTTGCGCCGCGTCACACTGATGCTCGCGGACGGGCGTGTGGTCACTGCGTCACGGACAGAGAATGCCGACCTGTTTCGCCACGTCGTGGGTGGATACGGGCTGTTCGGGGTGATCTTGTCCGCGACCTTGGATGTCGTCCCCAATGATGTCTATCGTTCCGGTCGCGAGCGGATCGACTATAGCGCCTTTCCAGACACATTTCGACGGATCGCCGCCGACCCGGCCGTGGGGCTCAGCTACGTCCATCTCTCGACCGCACCCGACAGCCTGCTGCGTGAGGCATTGGTTTATACCTACACCCGCCATCCGGAGGACCAGGGGCTCGACCGCGCCGCCCTGTCCGAAGTCGCCGCGACCCGGATACGGCGGTTGACCGTCAACCTCGCCAAGCGGAACGACCTGTTCAAGCGGGTGAAATGGTGGAGCGAAAAGCATCTCGAACACCGGTTTGAGCAGTGCACGGTGTCGCGGGCGCAGGCGCAAGGCTCGGGCGAGGCCTGTCTGGTCGCGCGCAACGACCCGATGCATGACTCTGTCGCCTATCTGGCCAACAATCTGCCGGGCGAGACGGACATCCTCCATGAATATTTCGTGCCGCGCGCCCGGATCATTCCGTTCATCGATGGAATGCGGACGATCCTTCGGGCCGATCAGGCCAATCTTGTCAACGCCTCGATCCGTGCGGTCGGGCGCGAGGACAATGCGCTCAGCTATGCACCCGAACCGGCCTTCTCGGTGGTCCTGTATCTCAACCAGCCCACCACGGCAGAGGGGACGGCGGCGATGCGGCGGTTGACCAGCGACCTGATCGATCTGTGCCTGCGCGAGGGCGGGCGGTTCTTCCTGCCCTATCAGCTTCATTATACCCCGGCGCAGCTTGCGCGCTCCTATCCCGAGATCGGCACGTTCTTCGCAGCCAAGCGCAGCTGGGACCCGAAAGGCGTGTTCAGCAACACATGGTATGCGCGCTACGCGCCTTTCTTCGCGAAACAGCCTGCCGCGATGCGCCCCTCGATGACGGCCGGTGCGCCCAAGGCGTAGAGACGCCTTACGAAGTCGGGGGCGTCGCTGCGCGCCAGGGTTGCGCCGTGACGGACTTCCACGACCTGACCACCCGCCTCGGCAACGATCCGGACCGCCCGTGCGCCATCGCCGACCACCGCCACTGGCCGTCCCGTGGGGCCGATGAATGGCATGGCGAGCATCACGCCGACCCATAGGCCAAGGACCAGCGCCGCTTGCGCCGTGAAGCGCAGAACTCGCTCAATAATCATAGACATGCTCGACCTCGCCGCCGCTTTGCCGCACCTGTCGCAGCGTGGCGGTCAGCGCGCGCACCGGCACGACGATCCCGACCCGCCGCCATCCCGGCCGGTCGATGGGCAACGACAGCCGCACCTTGCCCGGCGGCGCGGCGGTGGCGGGAAGGAGTAGGGTGACGAATATCTCGCCGTTACCCGCAATCTCCATCAGGTCGATCCGCGCGTCGGCGAGCTTGCCCAGGATATCGTTGAACTGCTGGTATCGCGGTGCCTGCGCAATCGTGAGGCCGTCCGCGCTCGAGCCGATGGGCACGATCCGGAGATCGACGGCGCGCAGAGCCTGCGGTGCTGCACGGGCGACGAAGCGCAAGGTCGTTTCATCATGTCCGACCGTCGCCCCGGTGGCCGCGTCGATCGCCTTCGCATAGAGAGCCTTCACGCCATATTCGGCCGAAAGCGCGAAACGCCGTTCCCAATGCCGCGCAGGCTGGAGCGGTTCGTCGGTCCGCCACTCGTTCCGCAGCGCCTGATCGAAGGGAAAGCGGAACCACGGCGTTTCGTGCAGAAATGCGCCATAGCGTCGCTGGACTATGGCGGCGTGGCGGTCGTCGGCGCTTGTCCATCCACTCAGCCATTCGAATACGCGCCCGACGGTGCGTTCATAGGCTGCCTTGACCAGCAGTTCGGCGGTGTAGCTGATGCCGATGGTATAGATGGTCAGCTTGTAGTCGCTCGCGGTCGGGCTACCGATGGTCAGTTGGTTGACCGTGCAATAGCTGGTCCAGAAGGACGCGATGTGCCGTCCGAACGGAAAGGCGCTCGGTGG
>CAJYHD010000579.1 GCA_913773715.1 uncultured Sphingobium sp. | reverse complement strand
CATTCCCGCTGTGACATCGTGGTCGTTGAGTGTCGATGAAGCTGTTGCGCAAGCAGTCGTTCGAAGCCCGAGCGTACGCCAGTTCTCGGAACATGCTGGTGAGTTGGCCCGGCATGTTTGGCGTGATCCTGAAACCGTTTTGGCCCACGTCAAAGCTGAAATCGCAAGACATCCACAGGAGGCAACGGCGATCGTGCAGCGGATCAAACAGGAGCCTCATTCTTTCGGTGAGCTCGTGGGAGGACGCACCCTGCTACTGCGACCCGATGCCGAGCGTCAGGCCGCTCTCGAACATGCTCCTCGCCTTGGTTCCATGATCTCCAACTACGCGGGGGCCATCGCACGAATAGAACCGGAAATTCGGAAGACCGAGATCGAATGGCGCCAGGTCATGGCGCAGCCGCTCCCAGCCCTATCGCGCGAGGCTCGGTCGCTTTTGGAAGACCTTAATCAAGCTCATTCACTGCGATCGCCAGCGACCATGGAACAGTCCTACGACTTGTCGCTGAAGGCGCTGGCCAACAAGCCCGCCTGGGAGGAGCTCCAAATCTGGAGCCGCGACCTCTCCAGCCGCCTGACTGTCCCTGATGCTGTCGAGCGTATTCCGGTCCTATCGCGCGAAGATCGCTATTTGATATTGCATACCATCGATGCGGTATCTGTCGCAGAACGCCAAGCCAATGCCACGCAGTCTCGCGAGCGTTCTCGCGAATGGCAGATCGAGCAGGAACGCACCTATGGACGTGAAGACGGCCACCAGTACGAGTGGTAGGGGAAGCCCGCTAGCAATACGAGCTCGCAGCTCAGAGGTGTTTCGGACTGCCGATCCCCATGCCGCTGGCATCCCTTTCCCACCGGACAGGACACCCGAAAAGCGAGAAGAGGTTCGTTCGATCGTCGCAGCCGTCGATCAGGCGGTGCAGACGGCAGATATCTCTCGGAGCGTGGAGAGAAGCCGCGACCGCGAAAGGGAAGCGGCCAAGAACCCGGATCGCGACCTTGGAATGGAGATGTAGCAAAGCACTCGCCTCTCTCCCTGTCGTGCCTGTAGATTGAAGGCAAACGCAAAGATCGACGGGCTCAGGATCGCCAAGGCAATCGACCGTGCCGGCATCGGCCGACGGAAACCCCGACGATCTCGCGACAGAGTTCGCAGACGCCGACGACAACGCGGAGAAAGACATGGTCTCGCTCAAAGACCTTGATGCCCTCAACGCCCGCTCCGACGCACGCATCAAGGCCATTAATGCTCGTTCCGATGAGCGCATCAAGGCCGCCTTTCACCGTCAGAGAATTTGGATCGCCGGTATCGCCTTCCTCTTTACGATCGCGATCGTTGCCATCGTAAAGCTCTGACGTAGGCGTGCCTCTTTGGGCCGAGCTTTGGTTGCTGCTCCCCTGCGCCCTTGAAGGGCTCTCAGCTCTTGGGATCGCAATCCTTCACGCGCACGGCTGGCGCCACCCGATACGAGAAAACCGCCTTCGGCTTCCTTAGGTATCCTCTGCCTCGCCGCAACACTCGATCGGATCAAGCACTGACAGGCATTGGCGTCCATGAAGGCCCGGATGCACGGTAGAGCTTTTCGGAAGCGCAGACGGCGACGACCATGATCACTTCCGCGCGGGTGTGGCGCCGAGCTGAAGGAAGGCGTGGTGAGTACGCAGGTCCGTTGAAGCGGACTTCCGAAGCCTGTCAGAGCTTCACAATAGCGGCGATCGCCCCGACCATGATGAAGGCGATGGCGGCGATCCAGATAGTCTGGCGAATGATTGCGGCCTCGATGCGCGCATAGCTAGCCTCGATGCGTGTATTGGCGGCCTCGATGCGTGCATCGGAGCGGGCGCTGATGACATTGAGGTCTTCGAGAGAGGCCATGTCTTTCTCCGCATTGTCGTAGGCGTCGGCGAGTTCCTGTGCGAGGTCGTCCGCCTTGTCTTGGTCGATGCCGGCAGTCTTGAGCGTCTTGGCGATCTTGAGCCCGTCGATCTTCGCGCTCGCCTCCAATCTAGGTGTTTGAGCTTGCGGAGCCAATCCCCGCTACGGAGAACGAAGGTTACGTCGCCCGGGTTGATTTCGACATCCCGTGGGCTGGTGGCTTCGCCGAGGTGCAGAAGCGGAAGAACATCCTCGCACTGCACCAAGCGGCCGCTCGGGCGGGATATGAGCCGCTTCTGGAAATTTCGACGAAGTCCGATGTGACGGCAGGTCGTCATCTCAGTGCGTTTCATCTGAAAGTGGAGACGAAGCGCGGTCCTCTTCTGATAGAGAATGCATTCCAGGGAAGCAAGGTCTTCGAGCGGGGAGGGCCATTCACGGACCTCTATGACGTTGAACCAAAAGTCGCGAAGCGCGATCCTCGCCTCCGGGAGTCGGGTGCGCTCGTCGGCTTCATTTTCGAAGGGCGGAACTTTCCAATCGTTCCGACGACCGTCTTCTACGACTGGCTCTATCTCAGCGCGCTCTTTCCTCATCGGGAGTGGCTTCGCTGGCGGGTCGATGGGGAACTGACCTACGCCGGCTTCACCGACATCGAATTCAACCCGACGAAGTCCATCAACTGCCAAGCGAAGACGTGTGCCCTGTTTGTTTCGCTTGTGCGTGAAAGCCGACTCGAAACCTACATGCGCTCGGCGGATTCGTTCATCGAAGCGGTGAGCGTTCACGCTTCTAAAGCCCAAACGATCCGGGATCATACGAAGCAGCGGCGCCTCGCGTGATCCCGGCATCTGCTGCTAAGCTGAATCCTACGTCGAGCATCTCTACGTCCTGACCTGGACGTCGATTTGGGGCCGAAGGGCTGTCAGGCGACCCGCATAGGTACGCAGCACTCGATTGTAGAGATCGACGGCACCGGGTTCGTGAATGGTGACGATCAACGCGTAGTTGACCCCGTCGCTTCGGATGCCGTTGCGACCGTGCGCCCGGGTGAGATGCTCGATATCGAAAACGGGTTGTTCCAATGTGCTGGGCTGAAACCGGCGAACCGCTCGTTTAACGGATTCCCAGCGATAGGCGTCGTCCCGCAGCTTCTGCTCGCTTTGAAACACCTTCCCGTTGCCGAAAAAGGCTCCCGACGGGTGCGCCGCCTTCGCCTTCCGCTGCCCATTCACTTCCGTGTAGCCAGGATGACCAACGGTTTTGGGACGGAACGTGATCCCGACACCGGTTCTCGTGTAAGTGATCGCATCCTCTGGATCCACCGCAGTCGCGGTGACAAAGGTCGCCTTGAGCTCGACCCTGCGAGTGAAGCCGTCGCTCGGGATCGGCAGGAAGAAGCGGCGATACCGGGACGGTTCCAGGACGCCTTGGTAGACAACCGTCGCCTCGCCGTCGTGGCAGACGGACAAGCCGTCCAGGTCGCTCGGCAAACGCCCCCAGCCGACTTCCTCCTGCGGATGACTCCCGTCGGAGGCATGATGAACCATCAACGCCTTGATGGCTGTCGGCGAGAGCTGAGAACCAAACAAGGCGCGCAGCCCAATCCCGAGCCTTGCGGCGGAAGGTGCGGCGAAGCTCGTTCCGCTGACGCCACGCGCCCGGCCACTCTCGTCGATGGCGTAATACGGCTCGTCATCGGAGCCGCCGAAGGCCAGTACGTCTGGCTTCACGAGGCCCGGACTCCGTCCAGGACCTCTGGCACTGTAGGGTGCGCGTGCCCATCGCGACCCGCCGCTATCGGAGGCACCGACTGAAAGCACGTTGACGCCATCTGCCGGCGGCTGTACCCGGCAAAGCCCTGCGTCCTCCAAGAAATCACCGTTGTTGCCGGCGGCCGAAACGATGAGGCAGCTTCCTGTCGACGCAAACTGATCGAGGGTCGATGTCCAGACGTGGACCTCGTCGTCCAGCATGGCTTCATCCGGCCCTAGCGACAGATTGACGAAATCGTACGGCGTTTGTTCGAGCGTACTTATGATCCGGGTGAGGGTCGTCATGAGTTCGAAATCATCGCCGTCTTGATCGATGACGCGCCAATGCGTGACGGGCGCGAAGGCTCGCTGCGGAGTTGTCCGCTCGGCGAGAGGACCAAAGAGAAGAGCGCTGGTGACCTGCGCGCCGTGCCGCACGGCGTTGGGAACGGGGTCGCCGATGTCCGGATAATCCATGACT
>CAJYHD010000578.1 GCA_913773715.1 uncultured Sphingobium sp. | reverse complement strand
ATCCTCCAGTACCTTACCCTCGGACGAGGTGTGCAGGAGGTTCGCATCGGTCGAGAACGGGCTTTCACCGCGCGTGTCGCGCGGAATCGGAATCTGGTGCTGCTCTGCGAATTCGATCAGCTTCGTGCGGCTGGCAAGATCCCATTCGCGCCAGGGTGCGATGACCTTGATGTCAGGCTGGAGCGCATAATAGCCGAGTTCGAAGCGGACCTGATCATTGCCCTTGCCGGTCGCGCCATGGCTGACGGCGTCTGCGCCTACCATTTTAGCGATCTCGATCTGGCGCTTGGCGATCAGCGGGCGCGCGATCGACGTACCGAGCAGATACAGCCCTTCATACAGCGCGTTGCCGCGCATCATCGGGAAGACGTAGTCCTTCACAAATTCTTCGCGCAGATCGTCGATGAAGATATGGTCTTCCTTGACGCCCATCAGCCGCGCCTTTTCGCGCGCCGGCTCCAGTTCCTCGCCTTGGCCCAGGTCGGCGGTGAAGGTCACGACCTCGCACTGATAAGTCTGTTGCAGCCATTTGAGGATCACGCTCGTGTCGAGACCGCCGGAGAAGGCGAGGACGATGCGGTTGATCTTTTCGGACATGGACAGCGACTCTTTTTGACTGGAACGGCGCGGAAACGATGCGCGCGCCCGGTATCAGTCACGCCGCAAAAGCGCAACCGCCGACCAGCGGCGCGCGCGCATGCAAAAAGGGTCGGGCGCGTTTCGCACCCGACCCTTCCCTCCGCCGAACGGCGTTTTTAGCTGGTGCGCGGCTTCATGAAGCCCGAGCGCTGACCGCGTCCATCGAAGCGATAGATAGTCTGGCTGCGATCCATGGCCGGTGCGGCGACAGGTTCGGCGTGGGTCGTCTGCGGCGCGCTGGCAACCGTCGATCCTGCCTCACGTTGCGCCAGCAGGAAACGTGCGCGGCGCAGTCGCTTGCCGTGGGTACGGAACGGATTAGCCGCGTCGGGTGCAGCAGCCACCATTTCGTCTAATGTCGCATCCTCACGGACGCGCGAAGTAGCGGGCGCCATCTCGCGACGAACGGGTTCTTCGACGAAAACCGGCTGAGCGACGGGGGCCGCCATCGGCGTGGCTACGGGTTCGACCGCAGGCTCGCCATACGCCATGCGATGCTCGTTCTCGAAGAACGCCACATCATCCTCACGACGGCGGCGACGCACGATCGCGGTGCCCGCCACACCAAGCAGCAGGAGGGCACCACCACCCAACGCCCACATCAGCGCCTGGTCCGAACGTGCCGCGTTGGCGGCAGGAGCAACGGACGCCTGAGCAGGCGGTGCCGTCTCGGTTGTTGCGGTGGGAGCAACGACAGGTGAAGCATCGTTGGCAGCTTCATTGCGCGAAGATGCAGCAGGCTCCTGCTCAGCCCCAGCCTTTGGCGTGACGGCCGGTGCAGCACGTTCCGCCTGACGCGGAGCCACGGTGCGCGATGTCGAGCGAGCAGCCGCAACCGGTGCCGCAGTCTGCTCTGCTTCCGAAGCGGCAATGGCGGCGTTGCGACGTTCCTCAACCGAAGCGACCTGTTGAACGACAGGCTGGTTCGGCGCGAATGTCGGGGCCGGAGAAGCAGCAGGTGCCACCGCAGGAGCCTCCATGACGGGCGCAGCGGTCGGAGCGACCGGCGCAACCGGAGTGGCGACGGGCGGTTCAACCGTCTGAGCGAGCAACGGGGTTGCACTGAAAGCCAGAACAGCGGCGATCGCGGCCCTGGCGGGGCGGATTGAGCGAATATGTCCAGTCATAGCAGAGGATCAATTCACGACCTGCACAAATGACCCAAGAGAATGGCACAAAATCGGCTCAACAGCATTTCTCTAGCGATGAATTGATCAATATGAATAGACGTTAATCTGAACCTGAACAGAATATTTATGGCTCATACTTAAGCAGCACCCGACCATTCCACGCTTTTACTTTCCCTCGTCTTGCTTATCCCTTTTCTCGCGAAATGCCCCATCAAGAAGCGCCGCCTGCTTTTGCGCTTCAATGACAGCTTCGTTCCGATCCGCTTTCGTTCGTCCGAAGCGTATCCGGTTTTCATCCGCCTGCCGTTCCTTGGCGGCGCGCGTCTTTGCCTTGCGCGCGCGGCGCATATTGATGACTTCGCCCATAGCTGCACCGTCCCGTAAAATGGCAGGCGGCTCTGTAATCCACCTGGAAGCCCCTTGCCAGCCTGCGTCGCCGCTTCCATGAAGACGAAACGCTGCAACAGAGTCATTCATGACCAGCATCCATGATGTCGCCGCTTTGGCAAAGGTTTCGATCAAGACCGTATCGCGTGTCGTCAACAAGGCACCGAACGTGAGCGAAGCTCTGCGCGAGCGGGTCGAGGCCGCGATCAAGGACCTCGGCTATCGTCCCAATCAGTCGGCCCGCCGTCTCGCTGGTGGTCGATCCTTCATGATCGCCTATCTCTACAACAACCCGGCCCCCGCCTATCTGCACGGCATCCAGTCAGGCGCGGCGGGGCGCTGCCGCGATCTGGGCTATCATCTGGTGGTCGAACCCATCTCGCAAAGTGGCGAAGAGCAGTTCGATGTGCTCGACCGACTGGTCGCGGCGATCCGGCCTGACGGCGTGCTGCTGGTTCCGCCGCTGTCGGACGATGCGGCATTGCTCGAGCGACTGGCCGAATTGCAACTTCCCTGCGCGCGCATAGCCGGATCGATCCCCGGCGAAGGCTTCACGATCCGCACACCCGAAGCGGAGGCAGGGCGAATGGTCGCCGATCATCTGACGGCGCTCGGCCACCGCCGCATCGGCATCATCACGCCTCCGCGCACGCATCACGCCGCCTTGCTGCGTGTGGAAGGTTTTCGCGCCGGTCTCGCAGCCGCCAAGCTCGATGCGGAGCCGTCGCTGTTCGTCGAAGGCCGGTTCGATTTCGAGTCCGGGATCGAAGCGGCAGAGACACTGCTTGGTCGGCCTTCACCGCCGACCGCGATCTTCGCCACGAATGACGCAATGGCGCTCGGTGTTCTGACCTATGCCCATCGAGTGGGGCTGCGCGTGCCGGACGACCTTTCCGTCGTCGGTTTCGATGACACGCCCGCCAGCCTAACGTCCTGGCCGCCGCTGACGACCGTGCGACAACCCTTGCGCGACATGGGCGCGGCGGTCGTGGATGCGCTGGTCACCAGCTCCGCCGAAACACCAACCTTCCTTTTCACGCTGGTCGCGCGGGGCAGCAGCGGCCCTGCCCCAAGCAACTGATCGCAAGGGGTCAGCGAACGAAGGTCAACGTGCTGATGTGATAGAGGGTCGCGACCTTTGCATCGCGCAAGGACAGGTCGCCCTTTTCCTCATGCTGGGTGCTGAGAATATAGCGTCCCTTGTCCCGCAGCGGCGGCGTGATACGACCCTGCGCGTCCGTCACAAGAGCCTTCGACCATTTGTCGGGAGAAATGATGGTGACTTTGGCTGCGGGCAACGGCTTGCCGCCCCGCATGACCAGGAAACTATCGGCATTCGCGGCCGTCGGCACGATCTCAAGCGGCAATTGCGATGTCGGACTTTCCCGACCGGCGCGTGCATAATAGATCACGCCCTGCTTCTTGCCTTCTTCCCCCCAGGGCTCGAACACGCTGTCATCGACAACGCGCACATCACCAGCGGGCACAGCCGCCTCGATATATCCCGTCTTGCGTGAGGTTCCGAC
>CAJYHD010000577.1 GCA_913773715.1 uncultured Sphingobium sp. | reverse complement strand
GTCGCAATCTCCTGAGCCCCTCGCAGAACGTGCCCGCGCCCGACGTCGGGACCGGCCCGCTCGAGATGGCCTGGATGGCCGACCAGTATCGGCGAACCCATGCCGCGGACATCAATGCGCCGGGCTGCGTCACGGGCAAGCCGCTGACGCATGGCGGGATCGAGGGGCGAACGGAAGCGACGGGGCTCGGGGTGCATTTTGCTGTCCAGGCTTTTCTCCAGTCGGAGGAAGCCCGTGAGCTTGGCTTTCCCGCCTCCGTGGCCGGCATGACCATCGCCGTTCAGGGCTTCGGAAATGTCGGTTCGCACCTTGCGCGCTTCGCATCCCGGGACGGAGCGAGAATCGTCGCCGTCAGCGACCGGGACGGCTGCATCGCCAACCCGGATGGCCTCGACATCGCTGCGTTGACGTCGCACATGAAAGCGACGGGTGGCCTTTCCGGCTTCAACGGCGGCAGCTTCAACGCCGATCGCGACGCGGTGCTTGCCACCCCTTGCGACATTCTCGTACCGGCGGCCCACGAGGGCGTCATCACGGCCGACAACGTCGAGCACGTCGAAGCCAGGCTCGTCGTCGAGGCGGCGAACGGCCCCGTGACGCCCGAGGCGGAGCGTCGCCTCGAAGAGCGCGGGATTCCCATCATTCCCGACATCTTCGCCAATTCCGGCGGCGTCGTCGTTTCATACTTCGAGTGGGCGAAAAATCTGTCACGCATGAGTTTCGGCCGCCTCGAGCGACGCCGGGAACAAATCCTTTTCAACACGTTGCTCGGTGAAATGGAAAGCCAGAGCAGCTGCAAGCTGACCCCTTCGTTTCGGGAGCGCGTGAACGAAGGTCCGACCGAGCGCCAGCTCGTGGAATCCGGCCTCGAAGATACGATCGCCACGACGTTCGAGCGGATCACGTCCCTTCGACGGCAATCCCCTGATAAACTCAGCATGCGAAAGGCTTGCTATATGCTGGCCATCCAGTCGATTGCAGAGCATTACAAAACAATGGGTTTGTGATCGTATCCGTGTATCTCCCGAGTCAATCTCACGCAATTTGCTGACGGAGAGCGCTGAAGTATGCGGCTGCCTGTCCGAGCTGGCAGTCGTTTTCAGGTAACTCTCGCGGTCGTGCCGTCTGTCACGGCTGCATCGCGCGAGCGGATTGGCCGGCTTCTCTCTTCGGCGTGTCGAGGTCACGCGCTTCTGTGGGAGGGGAGCTCGACCGCCCATTCAAACGATGATCGCGTTCATCGACGATCGCCGCAAGGCGTAAACGAAACGGCCTGCGGGAAACCCGGGGCAATTCACTGCGCATCGCTCCGGATTTCCCCGGGTCGATATGATAGGAGCTAGACATGTAATGTTATATCATATCTAAAGGCGTCCTGGCTTGGCGCTCGCGCCTTTTTCCATTGACGCGCAGGATGAACCACATGACGCTTGTTCGCATCGCCGCGACCCTCGGCCTTATGGTTTTGGCCGGTTCCGCATCCGCTCAGACGCCCTCCACGATCCAGGTGATCGGGGTCGAGAACGAATATGCCGATGTCATCCGGCAGGTCGGTGGCAAAGCCGTGCATGTCGAGGCGATCCTGACCGATCCCAACACGGACCCACACACATTCGAAGCCAGCCCGAAGCTCGCAATGGCCTTCTCGCAAGCGCAGCTGGTGGTGGAGAACGGCGTCGGCTACGACAGCTGGGCCGATAAGCTGATGGCGGCGTCACCCAACGCCGAGCGTCAGGTCTTGAACGTGCAGAAGCTCCTGAACCTTCCCGACGACATCGAGAACCCGCATCTTTGGTACGATCCGAAGACGATGCCGGTGGTCGCCATGGCGGTGGCCGACGCCTTGGCCAAGCTGCAGCCCTCCGAGGCCGCGACCTTCCATGCCAATGCGGAAGCCTTCGTTGCCTCGTTGAAGCCTTGGATGGACAGTATCGCGGCCTTCAAGGCAAAGTATCCCGACACGCCGGTGGCGACGACGGAGCCGGTCGCCGACTATCTCCTGAAGGCCATGGGCTGCAAGCTGATGACGCCCCAGACCCTGGAAAAGGCCGTGATGGACGGCACCGATCCGGCTCCGCAGGACATCACGATCCAGAACGAGCTGTTCTCCAACCATAAGGTCAAGATCTTCGTCTATAATCAACAAGTGACCGACGCCTTGACCGCGTCCTTCCTCGACGCCGCCCAGAAGGCGGGGGTTCCCGTCGTCGGTGTCTACGAGACGATGCCGACCCCCGGATATACCTATCAGTCGTGGATGCAGGCCGAGGTTGAGGCACTCACCAAGGCTGTCGCCGACAAGACGTCGACCCTATCGTTGCAGAAGTGACGACCGACACCCTTCCGCTCGAAGACAAAGTCCTGGAGGTCCGCAAGGCCCGCGTATCGCTCGCGGGCCGGCTGATCCTGGACGACATCGAATTCGCCCTCAGGCCCGGCGAATTCTGTGGTCTCATCGGCTCGAACGGGTCCGGCAAGACGACCCTCCTCAGGACGATCCTTGGCTTCGTATCGCCGGAAAGCGGTCGAGTGATGCTCGGGGGCGGCAAGCGCGCCGCCATCGGCTATGTGCCGCAGAAATTCGCGCTCGATCCCTTGATGCCGTTGCGGGCGCGCGATCTCGTGGAACTGGGTCTCGATGGAGCGCGCTTCGGCATCCCGTTGCCGTCCCGGGCGCGTCGGGCCAAGGTGGATGCGATGCTCCAGGCCGTCGAGGCCGACAGCTTCGCCGACCAGCGGATCGGACGCCTTTCCGGCGGCCAACAGCAGCGCGTTCTGATCGCCCACGCGCTGATCCGGCGCCCACGACTGCTGCTGCTCGACGAGCCGCTGGCCAACCTCGACATCCGAAGCGTCGCCGGCATCGTGGCGTTGCTTCGCCGTTTGTCGCGGGAGTTCCAGACGGCCGTGCTCCTATCGGCGCACGACATGAACCCGCTTTTGTCGGCCATGGACCGCATCGTCTACCTCGCCCATGGCCGCGCCGCCACCGGGTCCACGCAGGCGGTGGTGCGCACGGAGGTGCTGAGCCGGCTCTACGGGTTCCGCATCGACGTCATCCAAGTGCACGGCCGCATCCTTGTGGTAGCGGCCGACCCGGCCGGGGAAGCGCTCGCGACCCTCGGCGGCGAGCCGGATTCCGTGGTCCAGATCCCGTGATCGACATGCCTGACCTCGTCTCCGCCATCCTCGAACCGGGGCTCCTCACCAGCGCTCCGGTGCGGACCGCCGCCGTGATCGGAGGAGCGGCAGCCGTCGTTTCGAGTGCGATCGGCGTCTTCACGGTGATCCGCGGACAGTCCTTCGCGGGCCATTCCCTGGCCGACGTCAGCAGCGCCGGCGGTGCCGCCGCGTTCCTCTTCGGCATCAATCCGCTGCTCGGCTTCCTCCTCATGGGGGTCGTCGCGGCGGTCAGCATGGAAGCGTTTCGCATCGACAGGGCGAGCGAGCGCGACCTCGTCACAGGCATCGTCACGGGAGCCGGGCTCGGCGTGTCCGCCCTTCTCCTTTTCTTGGTCGCGACCACGAAACATACGACCGCAGGCGCCACCGTCACCGTGATGTTCGGCTCGATGTTCGCGATCTCGCCGACGATCGTCCCTCTCGTCGTGGCGGTCGGTGCGGGGGCTCTCCTCGCCACCGCACTGCTCTACAGGCCACTGCTTCTGTGTTCGCTCGATCCAGACCTCGCGACTGTCCGCGGTGTACCCGTCCGCCTCGTCGGATTGGCGCATCTCGTCGTGCTGGCGCTGGCCGTCGCGCTTTCGGCCATCACGGTCGGCGCCATCCTGTCCACCGCGCTCCTGATCGGGCCGGCCGCCATCGCGCTGCGTTGGGCGAAGCGGCCCGGAACCGCGATCCTGTATGCCGCGGCCATCGGTCTGACGTCCACCTGGGCCGGCATCGTCATCGCCTATGACAGCTATGTCTGGACGGGTGGC
>CAJYHD010000576.1 GCA_913773715.1 uncultured Sphingobium sp. | reverse complement strand
TCGTCGGTCTCCTGTCGCGAGCTCTAATCGCTCAGGTGACCGGCGCAAATCCGTTACAAGTCCACTTTAGCGGGCAGCGGAACCATCGCGGCCCGATGACATTTTGACAACATGGTTTCTATTTGGTGATGCGCTGTCAATATGTCGAGCCAGATAACGGATGTACGCGCGCTCGCGCTCGCCGTGTTCGCAACGAGCGGGCGATTGATCGCCACGGGAAATGAGCTGGTCGCTCCTCTTGGGCTCACTAGCGCCTGGTGGCAGGTGCTCGGCGCGCTGCGCTATTCGCCCGTGCCTCTCCCTACGGCATCGATCGCCCGCAACATGGGGCTGACCCGACAGGCGGTACAGCGCATCGTTGACCTGCTCGCCCAGCGCGGGCTCGTGGAATTCCGCGCCAACCCGCACCACCGCAGGGCGAAGCTGATCGTGCTTACCGAAGCTGGCACCGCCACCGTCGCCAATGCCGAGCAGGCGGTTGCGGCGCTCGACAGGGAGATTGCGGACCGGGTCGGCTCCGCGCGGATCAAGGACGCGGTGCAAACCCTTGAAGCGATGAGCACGATCCTTGCCGAGTGGCTCGACCGGGCCGCTGCGCCCTCAGAACCCAATCCCGACGCTTGAAGGGAATAGCTGACATGATCTTGGTATCAGGTGCAACCGGCGGAATTGGCGGCGAAGTCTGCCGACTTTTCAATCTGAACCAGACGCCGTTTCGCGCGCTCTGCCGAAAGGAAGAGCAGGTCGCGAGCCTCCGCAAGCAGGGAATGGATGCGGTGCTCGGCGATTTTGACCGGCCGGAAACGCTGCAAGCCGCGATGCAGGGCATCGATACGATGTTCCTCATCACCCCGCCCACGCCGCAGCAGGTGGCGCAGGAGACCGCGGCGATCGATGCGGCGAAGGCGGCCGGGATCGGCCGCATCGTGAAGATCTCCGCCTCTGACGGCAATGTGCGCTCCCCGGTCCCCTGGGCGAAGGCGCATGCGCTGATCGACCACCATCTCCGCGCCGCGGGCATCGGCTGGACGATCCTGAAGCCCACCGCCTTCATGCAGAATTTCCTGTGGTTCAAGGACCCGATCGCCAAGGGATTCCTGCCGCAGGTGACGGGCAGCGGATCTGTCTCCTGGGTCGATACGCGCGACGTGGCCCGGGTGGCCGCTACAGTACTTACAGAGGACGGTCACGAAGGCGCGACCTATTTCCTAACCGGGCCGGAAACGCTGGACATGAAGGAAGCATCCGCCCGCCTGTCCAAGGTGATCGGGCACAAGGTCCGCTATCTCGACCTGCCTTCCCCGATCTTCTGGGCCATTCTGCGCCTGACGGGCAATTCGAAGTGGATGGCCAAGGGGCTGGTGGTGCAGTTCGACGACGTGGTCGCGGGACATCACGACATCGACCCCACGTTCGAGATCGAGCGGCTGACCGGCAAGCCGCCGCATAGTTTCACCGATTTCATCGAGG
Source organism: uncultured Sphingobium sp. (assembly GCA_913773715.1). The sequence goes on along the minus strand of CAJYHD010000576.1, from coordinate 3,654 downwards.
ACCATCGCGAACAGTTTTCCCGATAACCTGTTACGCGTGTCGCGCGTTATCCGGCAGCCGTTTATCATCCGAGATGTTCTGGAGACCTCCCATGCAATCGACCAAGGCTCCTTTGGCGGGGCACGCCGCGATCGTTACCGGTGCGAGCTCAGGCATCGGCCTCTCGGTCGCCGAGGCAATCGCCGGCGCCGGTGCAGCCGTCGCGGTGAACTACCATTCGCACGCGGACGCGGCCGAGGCGCTTGTGAGCCGCATCAAGGAAAAGGGCGGACGCGCGCTGGCCGTGCACGCTGATGTGGCGGAGGAAGCCGACGTCGTCCGGATGTTCGACGAAACCGCCGCGGCTTTCGGCCGCATCGACCTGCTCGTCGCCAATTCCGGCGTGCAGAAGGATGCTGCGATCGCCGAGATGTCACTCCATGACTGGAATACCGTCATCGGGATCAACCTGACCGGGCAGTTCCTCTGCGCGCGCGAGGCGGTGAAGCGTTTCCGTGCGCAGCCCGAGCAGGGCCGCCCGGCGCGCAGCGCCGGCGCGATCGTCACGATGAGCTCGGTGCACGAGATAATCCCTTGGGCCGGCCATATTAACTATGCCTCGGCCAAAGGCGGCGCGCGAATGCTGACGCGCTCGCTGGCGCAGGAAGTCGCCGCCGAGGGCATTCGCGTCAATGCGGTTGCGCCCGGCGCGATCCGCACCCCGATCAACAAGGAAGCCTGGGACAGCGAGGAAGCCCTCGAAAAGCTGCTGCGGCTCATCCCCTATGGCCGCATCGGTGAGCCCGAAGATGTGGCCCGTGCGGTGGTCTGGCTGGCTTCGGACGCAGCCGACTATGTGACCGGCACGACCCTGTTCGTCGATGGCGGCATGTCGCTCTATCCGGAATTCCGCGACAATGGCTAATCCGCTGCGGACGATCGGCGAGCATGGCATCATTGGGGATCTGGAGACGGCCGCATTGATCGCCCGCGACGGTACGATTGACTATCTTTGCTGGCCTTCGCTCGATAGTCCGACGATCTTCGCGGACCTGTTGGACCCGGAACGGGGCGGCGCCTTCGAAATCCGGCCTGAACTCGATTGCCCGCGCCACCTTCAGCTTTATGTGCCGGATACTAACGTCCTGCTGACGCGCTGGATGGGCGCGGACGGCAGCGCGGAAGTGGTCGACGTGATGCCGCAGCCCGAGGCGCGTCGCCGCGCCGGGAGCGAGGCGCGCAGCCTGATCCGCCGCCTGACCGTGACCAGCGGCACCGTGCGCTTCACCATGCGGTGCGCCCCGCGCTTTGACTATGCACGCGAGGTGCCCGAGCTTGCCGCGACGAAGGGCGGCGTTCGCTTTTCCGGCCGGGATCTGTCGCTTTGCCTCTTTGCCTCGGGGGCGCTTGATCAGGCCGACGGAACCGCCAGCGCGCGGTTCACGCTGTCGAAGGGCGAAAGCGCCTGGTTCGTGCTGGGCGAAGACGGGATGTCGCCGCCGGACGACGCCGCGGTGCTGGCACAGATTGCGGCGAGTACGCAGGAATGGCGATCCTGGCTGGGCAAGACCACCTATCGCGGCCGCTGGCGCGAACAGGTCCTGCGCTCCGCGCTCACGCTGAAGCTGCTGACCTCCGCGCGTTATGGTTCGATCGCCGCCGCAGCGACCTTCTCACTTCCCGAGGCCAGGGGCAGCGAGCGCAACTGGGATTATCGGGCGACCTGGATCCGCGACGCATCATTCACCGTCTATGCCTTTCTCCGGCTGGGCTTCATCGACGAGGCCGAACGTTTCTATCGATGGGTGGGGGGCCGCATCATGGCGTCCGACCGCGACAATCCGTTGCGCATTCTGTATGCCCTTGATGGGATGCCGCCGGGCGAGGAGCGTGCGTTGCCGCACCTCTCAGGCTATGCGGACAGCCGTCCCGTGCGGATCGGCAACGCCGCCAGCAATCAGACCCAGCTCGACATCTTCGGCGACCTTCTCGACAGCGCCTATCTGGCGAACAAATACGGCCCCGCGATTCCGCGCGAAGGCTGGCAGCATGTCTGCGGGCTCGTCGAGCACGTGATCGCACACTGGCATGAGCCTGATGCCGGCATCTGGGAAATGCGCTCGGAGCCGCGCCATTTCCTCCATTCGCGCGTGATGTGCTGGGTCGCGCTGGACCGCGCGATCCGACTGGCAAAGAAGCGATCTCTGCCGGCGCCGCTGGTCGCCTGGGCGGAGGCGCGCGACGCCATTGTCGACGATGTATGGAGTAATTTCCGGCACGCCGAGCATGGCTATTTCGTGCAGACGCGCGGCGGCACCGCCCTAGACGCGGCGCTACTGATGCTGCCGCTTGTGCGCTTCGTCTCTTCCACCGATCCCGTTTGGCTCAAGACGCTCGATGCCATCGGTGCGCAGCTCTGCGACGACGGGCTGGTCTACCGCTACCGCAACGACGACGGCCTCGAAGGGCGGGAGGGCGCCTTCACCACCTGCACCTTCTGGTATGCGGAGTGCCTCGCCCGCGCGGGGCGGCTGGACGAGGCACAGATGATCCTCGCGAAAGGTGTCGCTTATGGCAATGATCTGGGCCTGTTTTCCGAAGAAACCGATCCCCAGGGCCTGGCACTTGGCAATTTTCCACAGGCGCTGACGCACCTGGCCTTCATCAGCGCCGCACATTTCCTCGACAGGAAGCTCGATCCCTCGCATCGGCCGCTCTGGCAGCCTTGAAAGCGGCTTTACGATCGTGCGTCTTCATCAGTACAGCGCCGGCTCACGAAGGCCATATCTGGAGCATGGCTGAATGCATTCCGTGATAGTCCTGGTCCACCCCGCCGCAATCTCTTTGACCCGATCGGTGGCAACCGCCCTTGGCGAGGCGCTCGAAGCGAAGGGGCACACCGCCGAAATCGTCGACCTCGTCGCCGAGCGGTTCGATCCGGTCTTTGGCGCAGCCGATCATGCCGCCTTCGCGGCAGGCGCCCCGGCGCCCGCAGACGTTCTGCAGGAACAGCGCCGGCTTGATCGCGCGGATCATCTGATCCTCGTCTATCCAGTCTATTGGTGGTCGATGCCCGCGCTATTGAAAGGCTGGATCGACCGGGTCTTCATCTCGGGATGGGCTTTTGAAGAGGACGCGGGCGGAGGCATCGTCAAGAGGCTTGGCCGGTTGAACGTGCATATCGTCGCGATCGCCGGCGCTGCCGACCGAACCTATACGAAACGCGGATATCGCCATGCGATGCAAATCCAGATCGAAGAGGGGATCTTCCACTTTTGCGGCGCTACGGTAGCAACGTCGCAATTACTGACGACCGACGGCGCCGATCCGGCGTTGCTCCCGCAGCGCGCGGCAGAAGTTCTGCTCCAGAAGCTGCAGTAAGCGTTGACGCCAGCTTCACCACCGGCTCGGGGCTGTTCGCCGATGCAGGCATGGGCCAAGTCTGAAACAAGCTGCTTGTAGAGTAGCATGGAGGCGAGGTGGGGCGAACCTTAATGGCAACTCTTGGCATTAGCGGGCGTCGCGACATCGCAATTTTACGGCATGATCTGGTCGGCACGAGCCCCAAAGCCAATCCTGCGTATCCTCGCCGACAAGCGTTCGGCAGATGGCCATGTGGCCAAAGGAGAACGATCATGGAGATGTCTGGAACAGAACTCACCGCCACCAAGCGCC
>CAJYHD010000575.1 GCA_913773715.1 uncultured Sphingobium sp. | reverse complement strand
TGACGAGCCGTCGCCCACGCGTGGGTCGGTGATGGTGCGGCTCAGCCATTCGCATATCCGCATCGGATCGTTCCAGCGAGCCGCTTTCCATGAAGACACGGCATTGCTGGAGCGGCTGACGCGCTATGCCCTGACGCATTTATACGGGGTCGATCCGGGTGGCGATCCTGCCGCGCAATTGCTGGGGCTAGTCGTCGAACGGACCGCCGATCTCGCCGCGAGCTACATGATTGCGGGGTTCGTCCATGGTGTACTCAACAGCGACAATATCAACGTGACGGGCGAGAGCTTCGACTACGGCCCTTGGCGCTTCACACCGTTATGGGAGCCGGGCTTCACCGCCGCCTACTTCGATCATGCTGGGCTATATGCGTTCGGGCGGCAGGCCGAGGCGATCCATTGGGATGTCACGCAATTGGCGATGTCGTTGCGCGCTTTGACAGAGACCGAGCCTTTGGTCACGCAATTGGAGCGATTTGCGCCGCTTTATGGGGAAGCGATGATCCGGCGCTTTTGCTGGCGGTTGGGCGTCGTGCAGACGGACGATGCGGCAGCGATGGTGGAAGAGGCTGTCCGCGCGATAATAACCACCGCTACGCCGATCGACCGCTTCTTCTTCGACTGGCGTGGTGGCGGGGCGCAGGATCAATCGGTTTATGCTGACGCGGCTTGGGGCGCATTTCGCGATCGGATCGTTGCTTTCGACGCGGTGCCGGGCGCGCGCGATCATGCCTATTGGCGGGAAGGCAATCCCTGCTCGATGCATATTGATGAGGTCGAGGCGATTTGGGGTGCTATCGACGAAGCGGACGACTGGACCATGCTGCACGCAAAGGTCGATGCCGTCCGCCACATGGGCGAAGCGCTCGCTTCAACCCCGATGAGTCAGGACACGTGATCCGTCATCGGGAGCGATGACGCTGGTCCGATCGGCGCCGAGCCTGAGAAAATCTGATCGAGACGCTGACAGATGTCGGCGCGATATTGCGACGTTGAGACAGTACGATGCTGGCCGACACAAATCTCGTTCGCTATCGATGATTTGATCCGCGACACCGCCTCTTCGCTCAAGATATTTGCGTTCTGAAGCTCCTTGCAAAGTTGTACGAGTCCCGCGGCGGTCGCCTGAGCGCGCAAGCCGACATGGTCCAACGCGTAGTGCAATTTCTTGTGCTCGTTCAAACCTGTAGTCATTTTTCCATCCTCTCCTCGATGAAGACGTTTGTTCTGACGAAAAGGTGCCAATTTTCTCAGCCACGGTCAATTGGTGTCGATGTCCGCGCCGAGAGAAGCGCGTCTCTTATAGAAACAAGCAAAGCTATCTCCCAATTATCTACCAATAGGATAGATATATGTGCGAGCGGCAACGCTTCGCGGCTTTTGAAGGATGTCAGCTTGCTCCGCGTCACCAACGGCTAAAGCGCACGGTTCCGACGCGTCCACGCACGGTTTCGTGTTCCCTTGATCAAGGAGAAGACGATGACCCGCAGAGTTTCCCGCATCATCCGCAACGCGCCAATCGATGGGCAGCGTGTGAATGTGCCGCATTCGTCCTGGACGCGGTCGGACAAACGGCAGGGACCCAACCGATCAATCGCCGCCGAAGATTTCTGGGCGCGTCTGGGGCTTTAAGTCAGCGAAAGACGACGGTCTTTCCACCGTTGAGCAGCACACGTCGGTCGGCGATCCAACTAACGGCGCGTGCGAGCACCTGCGCCTCTATGTCGCGGCCGATGCGGATCATATCGTCAGCCGAAGCGCGGTGATCGACGCGCTCGACCGCCTGTTCGATGATCGGGCCTTCGTCGAGGTCCGCCGTCACGAAATGGGCGGTCGCGCCGATCAGCTTGACCCCGCGCTCATGGGCGCGGTGATAGGGACGCGCGCCCTTGAAGCCGGGAAGGAAGCTGTGGTGGATGTTGACGCAACGGCCCGCGACGCGCTCGACGAGTTCCTGCGACAGTACCTGCATGTAGCGGGCGAGTATCAGATAGTCGGACCGGCTGCGATCGAAGATATCGAGCAGGGCGGCTTCCTGTGCGGCCTTGTCGCCGTTGGCGGGCAGTTCATGATAGGGGATACCGTGCCATTCGGTCAGGCGACGCATGTCGGGATGATTGGACACGACGCCCATGATGTCGATCGGCAGCGTGCCGGTCTGCCAGCGGTGGAGCAGGTCAGACAGGCAATGCGACCCCTTCGACACGGCGATCAGCATACGCGGCTTGTCGCTGGCGGCGGTCAGCGACCAATCCATGGCGAAGCGAGTGCCGATCGGCGCAAAGGCGGATTGCAGATCGCTCGTCCCGGCGATGCGGTCGTCGGTCGCTTCGAACGCAACCCGCATGAAGAAGAGGTCGGCTTCACGGTCGGCATATTGCTGGCTGTCGGTGATGAAGCCGCCGCGTTCCGCGATCCACTGGCTGACCGCCGCGACGATGCCGACGCGATCGGCGCACACGATCGTCAGAACCCAGGACGGGGTGGGGGATTTGGGCAATCGGGCCTCCTTCTCTGTGGGCTGCCCGATGCCCTAAGCCGGTTAGTCGATCAAGCCGTTAACGGGAACGGGGGCAACACCCTCCGCTTCGAAACTGGCGATGGGATAGGCACAATAGTCCGCCGCATAATAGGCGCTGGGGCGGTGATTGCCCGATGCGCCCAGGCCGCCAAAGGGCATGTTGCCCGCCGCCCCAGTCGTCGGGCGATTGCGGTTGAGGACTCCTGCACGGCTTTCCTCCACCATGCGGGTCCAGAGCGCCGGGTCTTGCGAAATGAGACCGGCGGACAGGCCGAAGCTGGTGGCGTTCGCCGCTTCGATCGCAGCGTCGAAGTCGGGAACGCGGATGATGCTGAGGACTGGCGCGAAAATCTCGGCGTCGGGGATGTCGATCCCGGTGGCGTCGAGCAGGGCCGGGGTGACGAAGGCGGCGCTGCGGTCCGCTACGGCCTCGAAAGCGCGGATGACTTTGGCGCCGCGTGCGATGCGTTCGGTGACGGCGCGGTGGGCGGAGGCGGCGGCATGGTCCGATACGAGCGGTCCCATGAAGGCGTCAGTGCCGTCATTCCACGCTGCGATGGGCAAGCGTGCGGCCATGGCATCGACGGCTTCGACGATGGCGTCGCCGACCCTTCCCTGCGGGACGATCAGACGGCGGGCGCACGAGCAACGCTGGCCGGTGGTGATGAAAGCCGAATTGACGATGATCGAGGCGGCATCTTCCGGGCTGTCCCAAGCGATGAGCGGATTATTGCCGCCCAGTTCCAGCGCCATGATGACATGCGGGCGATCGACCAGCGCGCGGCGTAGCGCCGTGCCCGCGCCTGCCGATCCCGTGAACAGCAAGCCGTCGATGTCACAGGCGATCAGCGCCTCGCCGGTCTGCCGACCGCCTTGCACGATCGACAGCAGGCCATCCGGCAATCCTGCCGCTGTCCAGGCGTCCGCCATTGCCCGACCCACGGCGGGGGTGATTTCCGAGGGCTTGAAGACGACGGCATTGCCCGCGATCAGGGCGGGGACGATATGGCCGTTGGGCAGGTGGCCGGGGAAATTATAGGGACCAAGCACTGCCATCACCCCATGGCCGCGATGGCGCAGCACGGCCTGACCGAAGGGCATGTCGGCGGCGCGTACGCCGGTGCGTTCGGCATAAGCAGTGATCGAGATCGCGACCTTGCCGATCATCGACCCGACCTCGGCGTCGCTTTCCCACAACAGCTTGCCGGTTTCGCGCGAGATGAGTTCGGCGAGGGCGGCGCGGCGTTCGCCAAGGATTTCGGCGTAGCGGCGCGCTATAGTGATCCGGTCGTCGACGGGCGCGGCGCGCCAGGCGGGCAGGGCGGCGCGGGCGCCTGCGACGGCACGGCGGCAGTCATAGGCGTCGGCCATCGCGCCTTCCCACACCATATCGCCCGAGGCGGGATCGAAGGATTGCAGCATCGCGCTCACGCCTCCTTCGCCTGGGTCATGGCGAAGATGCCCGTCGCGTTGCCGGTGTCGAAAGCAAGATCGAGCCGCCCAGTCGCGGGGTCTATGTCACGGCTGATGAACTCATAGAAGGAGCCGGGGACGGTGCGGATTTGTCCGTCGGCGAAGGGCCGCTCGACGCTGTCCGCGCGGAACGCGGTCTGGCGCACGCGTCCGGTGGCGGAGATTTCGAGCTTCGGTTTCATCGGCTTGTCCTCGGCCTTGAGGCGATCGGCAAGCGCGGCGACATCGGGGACGCGATCGGTGGCGTGGTTGAAGGCGTTACCTTCGGTCGCGATCCATGCCGCCTCGTTCGAGCGTGACAGGAGCAGTTGGTAATCGGCGAAGTCGGGCGCGTCATGCTGGCGGTCGAAGGCGGACAGGATTGAGGGCATGGCCTGTGCAGCGCGATCGAAGGATATGGGGCGGCCTTGCGCATAATCGTCCAGCAAGGCTTTGGCGGCGTCGCTTAGCGGATCGCGCGACGTGCCGAAGATGCGAGTTGCGGCTTCACCAAATTCCTCGTCAAAACGATCGATATGCAACTCGGACAGGAAGAATTGCGGGATCGCTTCGGGGAAATCGACATGGGCATAGGCACGGCCGGTCATCTTCAACCGATCGAGCGGATAGATCGCCGCCATCTCATACCCAAGCGGTAGGAAGATGCGGGTGAAGGCGTCTTCTCCGGGTGGCAGCGCGCCGGTATCGCCCTGCGGAAAGCGAATGGTGCGGAGTGCGCCATGATCGAACAGCACGCGTCCGCCGCGCGACAGCGTGTCCTCGACGTAAGACTCGCCGGTTGGGACGCGGGCCAGCAAGTCATCGAACAGACAGATGTTCATTGCCATCGCAAACGTCGCGCGCGAGACATGCGCGCCGCTTTGCGCCATCAAATCCGGGTCCAGTACCAGCGCATCGAGCGCCCGGCGACCTGCTTCCTCTCCCAAGGCATCGAGGACGAGCGCCTCGACATGATTATCGTTGTGCATAGTGGCTCCTGCTCTAGCCCTTGTTATTTCATTTCACGCCATTGTTTGCAAATGTCGCGGTCACGATCGGGAAGCAGAGAGCGAGGGGTGTCCAAAACGCCCTATCCATGCGCGGAAGCGGGACCCCGGCTCAAGGCCGGGGTGACGGAAGGTAGTGGCTTAGATTTTCTTGGGCATGCAGTCTGCGCCGCTCGCCTTGATGGCGGAGCAGAGGCGGGAGGCGTCGGCGCTGCTGGCGAGGGGGCCAGCCTGGAGGCGGGTGACGGCTCCCGCTTTTTCCACGAAGGGTTTGTAGGCCGAGAGACCCTTCACCTTGCCGGAGAGCTGGCTCCAGAGCGAGCGGGCGCGGCCTTCTTCGCTGAACGCGCCGAGTTGGACGCGCCAGCCGCCCGCAGCTGGAGCGGGTGTGGTAGGGGTACGCGCGGCGATTTTTGTCGGCTTTTCGGCGGTCGGTTTTTCAGGTGCGGGCTTTTCGGGCGTCGGCTTGGCCTGCGCGACCTGAGGGGCTGGCTTGGGCTTCGCAGGTTGCGATTTGGCCGGAGCGGTCGATTCGGATGGCGCGACTTCGGCCGTACGTATTTGTGAAGGGGCCGGGCGCGTTGGCGCAGCGGGCTTGATCGGCGCGGTTGCCGTGCCGCTGTCC
>CAJYHD010000574.1 GCA_913773715.1 uncultured Sphingobium sp. | reverse complement strand
CGCGACGGCATCCACATCGTTATTGTTGAACAGCACCTGATAATTGGCGCTGTTGCGCTGGCGCTTGAGGCGCGAATAGGTACCGTCGAGGATGATTTCCCAATCGTCCGCCGGACGGAACTGGATCGCGCTGTTGACCGTCAGCCGCTGTTCCTTGCGGTCGTAGATGCGCGCCATGAACCGGTTGGGGCGGAACAGGCCGGGATCATCGACGCCGTCGCCATTGCCGTCGATCGCGTTGGTGCGCGTCCAGCCGCCGGAGTCGAAGGACTGGCCGCGCGTATGCGTGTTGGAATAGGCGACGCTGGCGAGGATGCCGAGCCGGTCGTCGAAATTCTTGGAGACGAGCGCGGATCCGCGATAGCCCAGATGATCGGCCTGATCGGTGTAGGCGCCCTGCAACCGGCCGCTGATGACGAGGTCGTCCAAGTCTAGCGGCCGCTTTGTCTTCAGGTTGACGGTCGCGCCGAGCGCACCTTCTGGCATATCGGCGGTCGGCGATTTCGACACGACGATGCTGCCGATGATTTCCGGGCTGATCGATTCCAGCGAGGCGCTGCCGCCTGCGCCGGGGCCGAGGAAGGTGCGGCCGTTGATTTCCAGCCGGTTCTGCGAAATGCCGCGCACGGTGAAGTTGGAGCCGTCACCTTCGCGCCGGGTAATCTGGACGCCGGTGATGCGGCTCATCGATTCCGCGACATTCTGGTCCGGTAGCTTGCCGATGTCCTGTGCGGTGATGACGTCGACGATGTTTCCGGCGGCGCGCTTCACATTGATCGATTCCTGAAGCGAGGCGCGGATGCCGGTGACGACGATGTCCTGGGTCGCCGGTTCGGCGACGGGCGCGGCGGCGGTAGGCGCATCCCCTTCCTGCGCGGCGGGGGCGAAAGCGGCGGATGGGGCTATGAAGGCAGCGCTTGTCGCCACGGGCCGATCGCGCTTGAGGACGATGGCATTCCCTGCCTTGGTGATGACGAGGTCGGTGCCGGTCAGCAACTGGCGTAGCGCCTGGGTCACGTCCATCGTGCCCTGAAGCCGGCGCAGGCTGACGCCCTCCGCAGCGGCGCCCGTGACGAGGATTTCGATGCCCGCTTGCTTGGCGAAGAGGGGGATGCCGGTGCGGGCTGATTGCGGGGCGATGTCGAAGCGGCGGATTTGCGCGGCGGCTTCGGCGGGCGTGCCGATGCCGCAGACGATGGCGGCCCCGGTGCCGAGAAGATGAGCGAGCGCGGTCTTCATAAGTCCTCCCCTGTCGTGGCGCCCTGCTTGCCGGTGCGCTCTCAACCCTAAGAGCCGCACGGATCGACTTTCCGTCAGATGCTGTCGATTTTTTTGCGCGACAGGCGAATGGCGTCGGGCGTCATCACGACCGTCACGTCCATCGACGCGGCGAGCGTGCGGGCGAACCCGGCCGGATTATCGATGCGGAACAGACCGATCAGCTTTTCATTGCCGAGGTTTTCATCGACGATGACGAGCTGCTGCGCATTGTAACGGTTGAAGCGGGCGACCGCGTCGCGCAGCGTGTCGCCTTCCAGCGCGATTTCGCCCATGCGCCATGCGAGCGCGCGCTCGATCGCCTGCGGCGCGTTGCCGGTGACGGGCACCAGCGCGCCGCCCTCGAACGTGGCGAAGTCTCCAGCCTTGAGGATCGTCATCGATCCGCCGCCATCCTTCGCCCATGTCGCGACGGTGCCTTCGGTCACGGCGATCTGGACGCCCTTGTCGGTGCGGCTGACGGAAAAGGCGGTGCCGATCGCGCGCGCCTGCGCCAGACCCGCATCCACGATGAAGGGGCGGCGGCGGTCCTTGGCGACCTGAAACCAGGCCTGACCCTTGTCGAGCGTGATGCGGCGCGCTTCGTCGCCCAGCGCGACATGCAGGTCGCTGTCGCTGTCGATCGTGGCGACCGATCCGTCGGCGAGCGGCAGGCGGCGGATTTCGCCGCGCTCGGTCGCGACATGCTGCCCCATCCAGCGGGAGAGGCCGAGGCCACCGGCGAGTGCCGCCGCCATACTGCCCCCCAGCCCCGCCGCAAGCCACTTGCGCCGGGTCCAGAAGGGCGCGCGGGCGGGCTGATCGGGATCGGCGACGAGTGCATCGTCCATGCAGGATAGCGCAGCCTGCGCCCGCAGCAGTGCGCCCGCATGGCGCGGGTCCTGTGCCAGCCAGGCATCGAGCGCCGCCTGCTGATCGGCATCGAGCGGATGGCGCACGGCCCAGCGCGCCGCCATATCTTCAACGCTGTCCGGCATGCGCGCCTCCCGTCATGACGGGTCGATCCTGTTCGGCGTCATCCTGCGTCATGTGGCGCAGCAACGCGCGCAAGCTGCGGCTCGCTTCATTTTCCACGATCGTCTCGCTGATGCCGAGCGCCTGCGCGATCGCCTTTTGGCTCTGCCCCTCGATCCGGCGCATGACGAAGATGCTGCGCGCACGATCGGACAGGGTGGCGAGCGCCGCCTGTACCCGGCCCAGTTCTTGCCGCGCCTGCGCCACCCGCTCGGGCGTCAGCAGGTCGGCTTCCGCCTCCATCGTTGCAGCCAGCGGATCGATGCGCACGACCCGCGCCCGTTCCCGCTGCCGCCGCACGATGTTGCGCGCCATGATGAAGAGATAGGCGCGCGGCGCAGTGATGTGCGCCACATCCTGCAACTGGGCGAGGCGGCAATAGCATTCCTGCACCACATCCTCCA
>CAJYHD010000573.1 GCA_913773715.1 uncultured Sphingobium sp. | reverse complement strand
ATCGCTCTCAACCTCGACGAGCGGGAACGGCTGGTTGCCGATCTTGGCGACAAGAAGATCATGCTGCTGCGCAATCACGGCACGCTCGCGCTAGGATCGACGCCGGGGGAGGCCTTTTCCGGCATCTATCATCTGGAGGAAGCGTGCAAGGCGCAGGTTCGCACCTTGTCGATCGGCCGCGACAACATCCTTATCGCACCGGAGGACGCACAGGAGGAGGTGAAGCGCCAGATCAACCGTCAGCGCAGTGCGGCAGAGGGCGGCAAGCCGCATTTCGATCTCGTCTGGGAGGCCGCGCTTCGCAAGGCGCAGCGGCATGTCCCCGGCTTCGACGCCTGATCGAGGGGCAGGAACATGACAAAGCGGCAATTGAAGCTCGGCCTCGTCCCCACGGGCGTCGGCGGGCCCGGTGACAGCAATCGCTGGCTCGACACAGACATTCCGCTCGATGCGAGCGTCAACATCGAATGGACCATCGACATCGTGCGTCAGGCGGAGGCAGCGAAGTTCGATCTCGTCTTCATCGTCGACAGCCAGTTCATCACGCCGCACTCGCCGCCGCATTATCTGAACCGCTTGGAGCCGCTTACGCTGCTGTCGGCGCTTGCGACGGCAACAAGCCATATCGGCCTCGTCGGCACTTTCACCACCTCCTACAACGATCCGTTCAATCTCGCGCGCCGCCTCGCCTCGCTCGACCTCATCAGCAAGGGGCGTGCGGGGTGGAACATCGTCACCAGCGGTGACGCGGGAACGGCAAGCAATTTCAGCCTGCCCGAACATTTCGACTACGACACGCGCTACCGCCGTGCGGTCGAATTCCTCGGCGTCGCGCAGGGACTCTGGTCCTCATGGGAGGAAGGTGCGCTGGTCCGCGACCGCGCGACCGGCCAGTTTCTCGACCCCGACCGGCTCCACCGCCTCGACCATCGCGGCGAGTTCTTCCAGGTCGCGGGGCCGCTCAACATCCAGCGGTCGCCGCAGGGGGAGCCGGTAATCTTCCAGGCGGGGGACAGCCATCAGGGCCGCGACGTCGGCGCGTCGATCGCCGACGCGATTTTCACCCACGCCCCGACGATCAAGCAGGGGCAGGCCTTCTACGCCGATCTGAAGGGCCGCGCCGCGCGCCTCGGCCGGCATCCCGACAGCATCGTCATCCTTCCTGGCTTCTTCATCTATGTCGGCGATACCGACGATCAGGCCCGCGAGATCGAGTGTCACTACCGCCAGATCGATCAGAGCTTCGATCAGGCGCTGGCGGAATTTGGCCGCCCGTTCGGCTGGCACGACTTCCGCCGCTATGATCCTGACGCCCCCTTCCCGGTGGAGGTGCTCGAATATGCGAAGAGCAGCTTCTACACACAGGCGAAAAGGATCACCGATCAGGCAGTCGCCGACAAGCTGACGTTGCGACAGGCTGTGGAGCGCGTCCGCGCTGATCGCGGCAGTCCCTTCGTCGGTTCGCCAGAAACCGTTGCCAACGAAATTCAGCGCTGGTTCGATGGGCGCGCTTTCGATGGTCTCAACGTCCATCTCGGCCACCCGTCGCAATTCGCGCGCTTCGTCGAGCAGGTTGTGCCGATCCTTCAGGCGCGCGGCCTGTTCCGCACGGAATATGAAGCCATGACGCTGCGCGGCAATCTCGGCCTCGCCATCCCCGTCAATCGTCACGAAGTCGCCGCCAGAGCGCGCGACGCAGCTTGATCTATGACGATTTGTCGAGACTCGGGCGGCAACTCTCATTGGCCCGCGCCGACCTCGCTCCGCATAGTCGGCACAACCCCAAGGAGACGATAATGGCGACGCTTCTCACCCAAAGCCTCAAGGATCGCTATGCCGCGCTTCAGGCCGAGCGTGACAGGACCTGGCCCCCCGCGCAGTTGCAGGCGAACGCGAGCCAGCGCGCGACGTTGGTGGAGCGCTTCGACCCGGTGAACGTGGCGCAGGTCGGCGATACGCTGCCGCCCTTTTCCTTTGACGAGGTGGATGGCGGCAAGCTGACATTGGACGAACTGACCGCCAACGGCCCTGCGCTTCTCATTTTTTTCCGCTTCGCAGGATGCCCCGCCTGCAACATCGCTCTGCCATATTACTCTGAGACGCTCCATCCCACGCTAGCCGATCGCGACATCCCGCTCGTTGCGCTCAGTCCGCAACGCTCCGATCGGCTGGTTGAAATCAAGCAACGCCATAATCTGCCGTTCTCCGTCGCGACTGACGCCAACAACGGCTTCGCAAAATTACTCGGTATCGCCTTCGAACCCGACACTCGTCCCTCACCACCACCTCCAGGCTGGATCGGCGAAGTAACCGGGACTGGAACATGGGAATTACCTCAACCTGCGGTCATCCTGCTCGGTCCAGGACGTGAAGTTCGATCGTTTCAAGTCAGTCCTGATTGGCTCAACCGACCTGAAGCAGATATCATTCTTAAAGCCATTGGCTAGACGCAAGGTTTTCGATGGGGACCAAATGCTTCCCTATAGCCATGCGTTGACTGCTTGCCGACCCGGTCGGTTGCGATATCGCCGTTTATGCTTAACGCAGGACCACACTGCCTTCATTGACCATGTGCGGAGATTTAGTGGTCCGCTTCATATTTAAATGAACTAGGCCGTAAACTCATAAATTGAGTGAGCAGGGCTAAGCCGGTATGCATTCACGAATGCGGAAGAGATACCCCGACAACGAAGCGTTCTTCGCTGACCTGCGGGGCCTTATCGAGGGCTGGTGCGA
>CAJYHD010000572.1 GCA_913773715.1 uncultured Sphingobium sp. | reverse complement strand
GACCGACGCGATCGGGCGTACATGGCAGGTCGGCACGATCCAGTCGGACCGCGTTCTGCCGGAGCGACTCGACGCCTCCTATGTCGGCGAGGATGGCGAGCGGCACCGCCCCGTCATGCTCCACCGTGCGATCTTTGGCAGCTATGAACGCTTCATCGGCATCCTGATCGAACATTATGCGGGCCGTTTCCCGCTCTGGCTAGCGCCGGTGCAGGCGGTGGTCGCGACGATCGTGTCGGACGCGGATGGCTATGCGGTCGAACTGGTCGAGAAGCTGCGCGCGGCGGGCATTAGGGCCGAAACCGACCTGCGCAACGAGAAGATCAACTACAAGGTGCGCGAACATAGCCTTGCCAAGGTGCCCAACCTGCTCGTCGTCGGACGACGCGAGGCGGACGAAGGCACTGTTGCGCGACGCGAACTCGGCAAGGAGGGGCAGAACGTCCTTTCCGTCAACGACGTCATCGCCCGTCTTGCAAAAGAGGCGCGCGCACCCGATATGCGGTGAGGCAGAAATGCCGCAAGGGCGCGTGATTCCGTTACAGCGGAACCCCGCGCCCCTTTCGGCTTTTCCAAAAAGCCGCTAAGAGCCATCCGTTTTTGAAACGACCATAGGAGATATCGCTATACGTCCCCCAATGATGCGCCGCCCATTGGCGCCGCCGCCGAAGTCCGGCCCTCGCTATAATGAGTTCATCAACGTGCCCAAGGTGCGCGTGATCGATGACGAAGGCGAAAATCTGGGTGTGATGTTTACGCAGGAGGCAATCGAGCAGGCGGCCGAGGTCGGTCTCGATCTGGTCGAAGTGTCGCCCAACGCCGATCCGCCGGTCTGCAAATTCCTCGACATCGGAAAGTTCAAGTACGAAGCGCAGAAGAAGGCGAACATCGCCCGCAAGACGCAGAAGACGCAGGAACTCAAAGAAATCAAGATGCGTCCGAACATCGACGATCATGACTATGATACGAAGATGAAGAAGGTCCACGACTTCATCGGTGAAGGCGACAAGGTGAAGATCACCCTGCGCTTCCGTGGTCGCGAACTCAGTCACCAGCAGCTTGGCATGAACCTGCTTCAGCGCGTGGCCGAGAATGTCGCCGAGATTGCGAAGGTAGAAGCTTATCCGCGCATGGAAGGCCGCCAGATGCTGATGGTCCTCTCGCCGAAATAAGGCTGCGGACCATCGCGTGAAATGGTAGAAGGGCGGCTCGAAGGGGCCGCCCTTTTGCAGTTGGGCGCACCTTCGATCTTCGCCAAGGAGACGAGCGATGCGCGTGATGGTGCTGGTGAAGGCGACCGACGACAGCGAGAAGGGCTTCGTACGAACGCCTGAAACTGAGGCGATGATGGCGGCGATGGGCCGCTTCAACGACGATCTGCGCGCGGCTGGCATCTTCGTCGATGCGGATGGGTTGCAATCGACATCGCAAGGTAAGCGCATCGCCTTCGATGGCGACCATCGCGATGTAGTGGACGGCCCCTTCGCACCTGCGGGTCATCAGGTCGCAGGCTTCTGGATTTGGGACGTCCGCGACATGGACGAGGCGATCGAATGGGCCAAGCGATGCCCCAACCCCATGCCGGGACCAAGCGAGATCGAGATAAGGCCCTTCCATGACTTGTCCGACTTAAGCTGACGGAGGAGCGCCACCTAGCTTACCGGAATTGCGGCGGACCAGTCCATTACCAATGGCGCATCGCCCGGCGTCCATGGTGTCGCGCGAACCATGATCGCCTCGAACAAGCGCGACTGCTGATGCTCCTTCAGCCATTGCATCAAGCGCGGCAGGGCCTGTTCCGTGAACCAGGCAGGATCGACCGCGACGCATTGCCGCACGAACGGAAAGATCGCCGCATCGACCAACCCACGCCTGTCACCGCCCAGATGCTTGGCGTCGATCAGGCGTCTCTCCAATTCACGCAGTAAAATCATGACGCGCTCGCTGTGGAACAGAGCGTCCGACCCATGGCGCTCGGGATATTTGTAGCGATCGAGATCCTGCTTGAACGGTCCGTCATTCATCGCGACGAGATCGGGGTCGTCGCGCTCGCGCCATCCCTCCGGGTCGTTGTGCGACAAGGCCCAGACCATGATGTCGAGGCTCTGGTCGATAACCCTTCTGTCAGGAAGGACCAGCACTGGCACTGTGCCTTTGGGCGACGCCGCCAGCAGCGCTTCGGGCTTGGCCGCGAGCTTCACTTCCCGCAGTTCGACAGGCGTCCCGCTGACCGCAAGCGCAAGCCGCGCCCGCATCGCATAGGGACAGCGCCGGAAGCTGTAGAGGATCGGGTACTGCATGCTCTCGCGCGCATCCTTCGATCAGGCGGTCGCTCGGCAAAGGGAGCGGGACGATGCGTGGTGACCCCAACTGGATTCGAACCAGTGGCCTTCGGATTAGGAATCCGACGCTCTATCCTGCTGAGCTATGGGGCCGCCCGATGCCGCTCTATTATGCGGGGCGGGCGTGGTCAATTCTTCGCTTGCGGCGGTACGACCAGGAAAGGAAGCGGGGCGACTTCCACCCCTTCGGCGAACAGCGCCTTCGCTTCTTCCGGCGCGACTTCGCCATGGATGCTGGAGCGGTCCTGCTCGCCATAATGCATGGCGCGCGCCTGTTCGGCAAAGCCGCGTCCGACCCAGGTGGAGCCTTCCAGCGCCTTCTTCTGCGCGGTGGCGAGCGCGTCGATCAGGGCGCGCATTCTCGTCTCGTCCCCCGTGCTGACGGCGACGGGTGCGGCCTGCTCCGGCGCGGCGGGCGGCGCTTCGACGCGGCTGTTACCCTTGGCGGGAATGGCGGGCGCCATCAATGCCTTGCCGATGCGCGTGTCGCCGCACATCGGGCATGCAAGCAGGCCGCGCGCCTTTTGATCCTCATAATCCGTACTGGAGCCGAACCAGGCTTCGAACACATGGCCCGCGCCTTCGCATTTGAGATCGAACACGATCATGCGAGCGTCACCTCCACCGGGATGGTGCGGCGATTGGCAAGCGCAGGAACGCGGGCGCGCACGTCATCTACGCGCGACAGGTCGAGATCGGCAAAGGCCAGCCCCGGCTCGATGCCCATGTCGAGCAGCATCTCACCCCATGGATCGACCACCAGACTATGGCCATAGGTCGTGCGGCCATCCGCATGACTACCCGACTGTGCGGTTGCGATGACGAAGCACCCCGCTTCGATCGCCCGCGCGCGCAGCAACACATGCCAATGCGCCTGCCCCGTCGGCACGGTGAAGGCTGCGGGTGCCAGCAGGATCGTCGCCCCCGCATTGGTCAGCGCCCGGTACAGATCGGGAAAGCGCATGTCGTAGCAGATGGAAAAGCCCATCCGCCCCCAGGGCGTATCCGCCGCGATGACCTGCTCCCCCGGGCCGTAGACCGAGGATTCGCGCCAGCTTTCGCCGGTCGCCAGATCGACGTCGAACAGATGGATCTTGTCGTATCGCGCGCGGATCGCACCGGTGTCATCAATCAGGAAGCTGCGGTTCGCCCAGCGCCCGTCCGCGCGCTCGTCCTTCAGCGGCAGCGATCCGATATGCACCCACAGCCCCTCGCGTGCAGCCGCTTCCCGCACCGCCGCCAGCACGACATCGTTCGCTTCCGATCGCAGCGTCGCCGCCGCCCTTGTTCGATCACGATCGAGGCATCCCGCCATTTCGGGCGTGAAGAGCATGTCCGCCCCCTCCGCCTTGGCGCGGGCGATCATCGCCACGATGGCGTCGGCATTGGCGGCGGGATCGATCCCGCTGGTCATCTGGAACAGGGCGGCGCGCATCGTCGGGTACTTTATACCCCGAGCATCGCGTCGAGCTTGCCCGCGCGATTGAGCGCAGCCAGATCGTCGCTGCCGCCGACATGCTCGCCATCGATGAAGATCTGCGGCACGGTCGTCCCGCCATTGCTGCGGCCCAGCATCTCCTCGCGCTTGGGTCCGCCCATGGTGATGTCATATTCCTCGAACGCGACCCCCTTGTCGCGGAGCAGCGACTTGGCCCGCGCGCAGTAGCCGCAGAACGCCTTCGTATAGATTTCGACTTGAGCCATGAGACAAAGAACTCCTGATATGCGCCGAAATTGTGCGGCGGCTTGCCTTTGTCAATCGATAACGCCGGGTTCCGTTGCGTCGGGCAGCACGCGCGCCCAGCAAAGCAGGGTGACTTTCGCCACGCCGCCCTTGCGCAAGGCGCGCGCGCAGGCCGCCGCCGTCGCGCCGCTGGTATGAACATCGTCGATCAGCAACACGCGCCGCCCGGTCAGCTCATGCCCCGCCGCCATGGCGAACGCACCGCGCACCGCCTTGTCGCGCTGGCGCGGGTTCATGCTCCGCAGCGGCACGGTCCGCTTGACGCGCAGCAGGGCGTGCCGATCGACCGACAGGCCACTCATACGCCCCAGATGATCGGCGATCAGCGCCGACTGGTTGAAGCCCCTGCCCCACAGCCGCCAGCGATGCAGCGGGACCGGAACGATGATCGGCGGATCATCCCCCACCGCCGGAACATGCCGCACCATGTTTCGCGCGATCAGCCGGGCGAGGCCGATGCGCCGCCCATATTTGAGCTTCAGCGCCACCATCCGCGCGACATCGCCATAGGCCAGCACCGCCCGTGCGCTGTCGAAGGGCGGCGGATCGGCAAGGCAGGCGCCGCACGCCGTGCCTTCGCCCATGTCATGCGCGAACGGCACGCCGCAGCGCGCGCAGCAGGGATCGCCCAGGAACCGCATGCCGCTCCAGCAGTCGAGGCAGAAGGCATGATCCTGCGCGACGATGACTCCACAGCCGGGGCAGCGCGGCGGCAGCGCATAATCGACCAGCGGCCGGATCGCGGCCTTGAGAAGCGGTGTGCCAAGCATCATCTGCCTTGTCCCCACTTCCCGCCCGATGCACAAGGCCCGCCATGCCTACCGGAGACACCAGCCCGCCCGATATTTTCGACCGCGCCACCCGCGCCCGCCATCGCGATCGGATGCTGCCGCGCTTCGCCGAGCATGACTTCCTCTATCGCGCGATGCTCGACGAATTGCTCGACCGGCTGGCGGACGTGCAGCGGGACCTGCCCGAAGCGCTGGTGATCGGCGCGCCCGATGACAGTGCAAAGGTCGCGCTGACGGCGATGGGCAAGCGGGTCGCCTGCGCCGATCCGGGTTTCCTTGCCGCGCGGGCGGCGGGCGGCGTGCAGGTGGATGAGGATGCGTTGCCCTTCGCCGACGACAGCTTCGATCTCGTCATTGCCTGCGGTACGCTGGACAGCGTCAACGATCTGCCCGGTGCGCTGATCCTGATGCGCCGCCTGTTGCGTCCAGACGGCCTGCTGCTCGCCGCCTTCACCGGCGCGGGCAGCCTGCCGCGGTTGATAGCCGCTCTGCTCGCGGCGGAGGGCGATCGCCCAACCCAGCATGTCCATCCGCAGGTCGACGTCCGGGCGGCGGGTGATCTTTTGTCCCGCGCTGGTTTCGCGATGCCGGTGGCGGACGGCGAGACGCTGGTCATTCGCTATGGCGACATCGTCCGGCTGATGCACGACCTGCGCGGCATGGGGGCGGCCAACGCGCTTGGATCGCGCGAGCCGACACTGACGCGCGAGAAGCTGATGCGCGCATCAAGCCATTTCGCCGATGCCGCCGACCCGGATGGACGCACGGCGGAGCAGATGGCGATCGTCTATCTGTCAGGATGGAAGCCCGACCCCAGTCAGGCCGCACCTGCCCGCCGGGGCAGCGCAAAAGTGTCTTTGGCGGATGCCCTGAAAGCGAAACCCTCGTAACAGAATACGGACACGCTTAGCCCGAACGGACTTCTTTTCTAGAGGGAATGTCCGTCGCGCCGACCTCCCCCACGACCGCCGGGTCTTTCACCTCATGCCCGGTCCAGGCATCATCCTTGCGGCAATAATCGATATGGCTCGCGCGCCGGAACGCCGCGCCATCCCAGACGATCACTTGCAAC
>CAJYHD010000571.1 GCA_913773715.1 uncultured Sphingobium sp. | reverse complement strand
TGCCCGCGCAAAGGACAGCGCGGTCGTGGTCTTGCCTTCGCTCGGCAGAGCGGAGGTCACGGCCAGGATTTTCGCGTCCTTTTCGCCCTTCACGCCGAGAACCGAGGCGCGAGCGATGCGGAAGGCTTCGGAGTAGATCGAGGTCGGGCGTTCGATGAGCAAGTCGGCCGGGCGGGTCGACTCCTTCTTCTCGACGCGGGGGACCGAGGCGAGCAGCGGCAAGCCAAACTGCTCGACATCTTCCGACGAACGCAGACCTGCGACCATCATTTCCTGCACCGCAATGGTGCCCGCGCCGCCAGCGATGCCGACGAGCAAAGCCAATGCGATCAGCAGCGGCTTGTTGGGCTTGGAGGGGTGCAGCGGCGCTTCGGCGCGACCGACGATTTCCGCTTGCGCGATCGAGTTTTGCGCTGCCTGCGTGCTTTCCAGCAGCATCTGCGACAGGCGATCATATTCGGCCCGCTTGGCCTGCGACTCGCGTTCGAGGCTATCGGCCTGCACCGCGGCCTGCATGTCGCGTGCGCGTTCACCTTCCAGCGAGTTCATAGACGAGCGGAGCGCGTTCACCTGCGCCTGAGCCGCGGCGGCGTTGGCGCGCAGCGACCCGAGCGTACGCTCGCCTTCTTCGCGGATCTGTTGATCGACGGTTTCAAGCTGACCCTTCACGCGCAGGCTTTCGGGGTGCTTGTCGCCATAGCGCGCCTGGATTTCACCGATCGAGCGGAGCAACTCTGCGCGCTGACGACGCAGCTCAGCAACGACGGGAGAACTGCGAACTTCGGTCACCGAATCGAGGCCGCCGCGCGCGGCCTGCTGCTGCGCAGCGGAAATCTTCGCCTGCGCGGCGGCGGCATCGGATTCCGCGCTCGCGATCGAAGAGGATAGCGGCGCGACCTTCTGGTCCGCGATCGTGCCATTGCTGCCGTTGGGGCCGTTGCCATTGCTGACGATACCGGCGGCAGCGCGATATTGCGCGACCTTGGAATCGGCAGCACGCGTTTCGGCCTGGAGCTGTGCCAGGCGATCCTGGAACCACTTCACTTGGCTGCGCGCGGCGCCCGTCGTCGTATCGACCTTGGTACGCAGATATTCGTCGGCGAAGGCGTTGGCGATCTTCGCCGCCTTTTGCGCATTGGTGGACTGCGCGCCGATGGCGATGATGTAGGTAAGCTTTTCACGCTCGACGTTCAGCTTGCGCTGCACCTGCATGGCGACGGCGTTGATACGCTCGCTTGGGTTCATGCGCGCGAAGTCTTCAGCGCTGATCTTGCTGGTGAATTCAGGATCCCTGTCCAGACGCAAACGCTTCACGACTTTGGTCGCGACATCGATCGAGCTGGCGACGCTGACTTCGGTTTCCAGCGCTTCGGGGCTGAGCGCATCATCCTTTGGCGCATTTTGCGATCGCGCCAGAGGGTTGCGGGAAGGATCGATCTGTACGCGTGCGACGGCCATATATTCGGGCGTCATCATAAAGATGAGTGCCACGCCGATCGCGACCACGCCGATCGCGATCGCGGCCATGGTCTTCCAGCGCCGGGCGATCGTGTCCCTGATCGTGGTGATCAGGTCGGATAGCCGGCCCTCCTGACCTTCGCGCTCGTGCGTAACATCCATGTAGGTCGATGTCCTTATGCTGAAAGAAAGGGGGTAGGTCTGCGCCCGATCAGCGCTTGTAGGTCACGCTGAACATGCCGCGGAATTCATCGAAGCTCTGGCCAACGACGGTAGAACCCGAAGGTGAACGACCCGTATAGGAAAGGTTGAAGCCTAGGCTCAGCTCGTTGCTCGACAGATACTGCGCACCCGTCGTGATGCGATAGACATCGGACTTGGCGTTGAGGCCGATATAATCCTGATGTGCATATTCGCCGCTGAGGCGCAGCAGCAGGTTGCGCAGCAATTCATGATCGACGCCCAGGCTGGCGCGCGTATCGAAGAAGCCGCTGTTGGACGCGATCGCCGAATCCTCGATCACGCGGCGAGCTTG
This sequence comes from uncultured Sphingobium sp., assembly GCA_913773715.1. The sequence goes on along the minus strand of CAJYHD010000571.1, from coordinate 10,195 downwards.
CAGCGTGACGGTCGTCAACTCGCTCGGAAAATATTCGATCTTCGCTTCAGCGGAAAAACCGCTGATCGTCGGATAGAAGCGCTTGAAGTCGCGCTTGACGTAACCGACGCCGATCGAACCGCGCATAAGACCCGACAGGTCGAAGTTCAGGCCGCCGATGAAGCGATAGCCGTGCGAGTCGCGATTGGGATCGCCATTGAACAGCACCGCATTGTCATAAACGGTGTCGGTGTAGTTGGCTTGGGCGTAGATCGCCATGCTCGGCGTAAAAGCAAATTGCGCCTGCCCCGTGATGCGGGTCAAATCGCGATCGCGGTCGGACTGGTTAAGCCGAGAGCCGTCGCTGAACTCGATGTTCGAAAAATCGAAGATCGTCTTGTCGAGGGCAAGCGTGAACTTTGATTGGCCTGCTTCATACTCGCCGCGAATGGCACCATAGCCGCGGGTGTAGCTCGACAGAACGGCGGTGGTTGCTGCGGTCTCGCCCGAGAACGGCGTTTCGAACTGGCGGCTCACCTGCAATTCCGGGATGATGCGGAAGGAACTGCCGATCTCCAGCGTTCCCAGTGCGCCCAGATCCCAAGGCGTCTGGTTGCGCAGGCTTTCGGAAAAATAGCGCTCGACCGTCGCACTGCCCTTCAGCATCAAGCTGTGGCGCGACCAATCGGACTTGGCGATGAAGGCGGGCGTGACGTCGATAAAGCCGTCACCCTTTTTGTCGTCCTTCGCGTAATAAATGTTGTCGGAATAGCCGAGACCGACCGTAACTTGCGGCAGGATCACCATCGATCCGGCCCGAATGCCGATCGGGTCATAATCGGGACGGGCACGCTGAAGCACGCTCACATTGCGGCCGCGATCGAAATCGTCCGGGAGCGTCGGCTGGATGAGAAGCGTTTCCTGCGCTTGCGCATAGCTTCCTGCCGCTGCGATGCCTAATGCCAGGCATGCCGACATCGGCCGCGCCATGCGCAGCACTCGTCCCTTTGCGTAACCCATACGCTTCACGGCTTTCCCCTTTTCATCCCAGTCTTCGTATCATGCTCTCGAGAGCATTTTATTGCGGTCGCGAATAGCCACTTCCGCCGCCGATGCTGACGATCGGTGCAGAAAATGAGGGCGGTGCAAAATTATTGCCGCCAGTTCCGATCGCGCCAGTGCCTCGCCGCGTATTGAGTGTGCGGCACACGATGTTCATCGCCTGCTTGGCATTGTCGGGCGTGCCGGGGTCCAGCTTCACTTCTTCGAACGCGGCGCAGATGACATTGACCGGCTGCCCGGACTGATCGGCGAGGAACAGGATGGCCGCCTCGTAATTCTCGACCGAACCGTCGCGTGGCAAACGGGCGATTTCCGCCCGGATCTGAGCGGCGAGGTTGGAGACCGCATCTGCGAACTGACCGGCCTCCTGCGCGATGGCAGGCATGTTGGTTGCGATCGCGACAGGAGCCGCCATCATGCCCGCCAGGACCAGTCCTTGTAACAGCTTCGGCATCTGCCGTCCCCTTGCCAGAATTGCGTTGGGCATCCTCTCCAATCCTTTTCTTAACTTATGCTTTCGCGCCTATTTAGAAATACCGCTCGCCGAGACGGATGGTATCGCCAGGGTAAACGCGCAACGTTGGCGTAAGCACCATCGGGATTTCCGTATTTGTGCCTTCCTTGCGCACATAGACGACTTTCTTCGCCGCGCGCGGCGTAAAGCCTTGCGCCGTCGCAATGGCGTTCATCACGGTCATGCCGCTGGCATAGGGATATTGGCCCGGAGCCTTGACTTCACCCAGGATGAAGAAGGGGCGATATTGCGACACTTCGATGCTGACGCGCGGTTCGCGCAGATAGCCATCGGCCAGCTTCTGCTGAACTTCGGTGGCGAGTTGCTGGGGCGTCTTGCTCTTGGCCGAAACGTCACCGATCAACGGAAGGGACACGGTTCCTTCCGATCCAACCGAGAATTCGCCCGAGAGCGTCTCTTCGTTGAACACGGTGATACGGATCTTGTCGCCAGCGCCGAGCTGATAATTTCCATCATCCTGCGCTGTCGCATTGTAGCGTTCGCCCGTCGAAACCACCGGACCCGCTGATGCTGCGGCGCAACCAGTGAGAAACAGGACGAGCCAAATTGCTTGAAGAATTGGTTTCATGACGCCTTTGCTTCACTCCCTGAGCGTAATTGACCGTGATATCCCATAGAAATACGAAAATCCAAAGGTCGTTAAGGATAAGACGGATTGCAGATGGGTCCGCAATCGATCGGACGTTCGCTAAATACGGCTCCAATGCTATGAAATATCATGATAATCAATATTTTTTGCAGTGCAGCGATTCTTTCGGCTTGCGACTTTAGGGTGAATGGTGATGCTCAAATGCAATGGCCCCCGCTTGCGCATCGATCAGCAACCGCTTATTCGCATTTGCACAAATTCCTTTGTCTTAGGCTTTGATCGCCCGGCGACACCCTGTGCATATCTTGCGCGGCTATCGTTGAACGGGAAGCCGGACGCATGGGAAGGATATTTTGTTCCGCTGTTGCGGTAATTTTCCGAAATTTCTCATCTTTTGCGAATCGGCAGGATCAGGGGGAGCTTCGAATGAGGAGGATTTTCGTTGCCGCACCTGATGGACAGGCGGGCGGCGGCATGGGCCGGGTCAAGGACTATATGCTCCAGACCCCGCCAGATGCTGCGAAGCAATATGAGTTTGCTCCTTTAGTGACGCGCGACGGGCGGGGTGTAGGCTTTTCCGTTCTACTCCTTTTGCGGGCAATGCTTCATCTGATTTCGGCCGCCTTGCACAAGAAGGGCGCTTTGCTGCACGTCAATATGGGTGACAGGGGCAGCGTCATGCGCAAAGGGCTCTTGCTGCTGCTGGCGCATAGGCTTGGCATGAAGACAGTCCTTCATCTCCACGCTGCCGAGCTTGAACAATATTATGCCACTTCCTCTCCGCTCAGGCGGCGCCTGATCCGTCGTCCCTTTCAGGCTGCCGACTGCATCATAGTCCTGGGTGACCGGTACCGGCGCTGGCTGGAGACGGAAATCGGCATTTCTGCTGATCGCATCCGCATCCTCAACAATGGCGTCGCCGCGCCGAATGTCGATCGCGTATCTGTCGCGCCCGGAGCGCCACAGACGATCCTGTTCCTTGGCAACCTCATCGAGCGGAAAGGGGTGTCCGACCTTCTCCATGCGCTGAAGGCGATGTCACTCGAAACGCCGCCGTGGCGCGCCGTGCTGGCGGGCGGCGGTGATATCGAGGGCTACCGCGCCATGGCGCAGGATTTGGGCATCGCCGACCGCGTTCATTTTGCAGGCTGGGTCGATCGTCCCGGTGCGATCGACCTGATCACCCGCGCCAGCATGCTCGTCCTGCCCTCTTATGACGAAGGGCTTCCGCTCGTCATATTGGAGGCGATGGGGATGGGGCTTCCCGTCATTTGTACGCCCGTCGGCGTCATCCCCGAAGTGCTGACCGATAATGACACCGTGTTGTTCGTGGAGCCGGGCGACCGGCCCGGCCTCGCAGCGCAGCTTTCGCGATTGTTGGCGGATGGCGATCTTCAGGCGGGACTTTCCGCCCGTGCGCTCGACCTGTTCGATCGCGCTTTCTCGCTCCATGCCTTCCAGTCGTCCCTGCTCAGCATCTATCGGGAATGCTGTGGCATCGACTATGTCCTGCCGGCAGCCACCGGGCGGGAGAGGGCCGCCTGATGCGGATCCTCGTCCTCGGCGCGAGCGGCTTCATCGGGCAGCGGATCGTCGCCGCGCTTGAGCGGACGGTTGGCCCAGCGAACATCGTTGCCGGAACACGGCGCGCATCATCGATCCCGCCGGGGATCGAGCAACGCCGCGTCGATGCCTGCGATCTCGCATCTGTCCGCTCTGCCTGTTTAGGTGTGGACTGCGTCATCAACAGCGTGATGGGTAGCGATCAGGCTATCGTTTCGTCGGCGCGCAACGTCGCACAGTTGGTCAAGGACGGTGCGATCAGCCGCGCGGTGCATCTGAGCAGCATCGCGGTCCATGGCGTGCGGGGGGGACTGATCCGCGAGACAGATCCGTTGGGACCGCCCGCCGACGGCTATGCCGCAGCGAAGATCGCCGCCGAAGCCGCGTTCACGCAGCTTGCCGGAGCAAGAGGCGTTATCCTGCGGCCGGGTCTGGTCCATGGTCCCGAATCGACGCTCTGGACGCTACGCATCGGCAAATTGCTGGCGGCGGGTCAGCTAGGCGCGTTGGGGCAGGCAGGCGACGGCATCTGCAACCTCGTCGATGTCGACGATGTCGCCGATGCAGCCGCCGTAGCCTGCCAGTCGGAATCAGCGGGCGGCCGCGCATTCGCACTTGTCGCGTCGCCAGTTTCAAGCTGGAACGCTTATTTCGCCGACTTTGCGTCAGCGATGGGCGTGCCGCTTCGCGCCATCTCGCCCGTTCGGCTTACGATCGAGCGGGCAGCGGCTTATCCCATCACAGCTTTGCGCGGTCCGGCAGGAAAATTGGGCATCACGCTTCCCGAAGCGGTCACACCCGGCCTGGCGCGGCTTTTCCCCGTTCGCACGCAGTTCGAAAGCAGCGCGACAGGCGTCCTGTTGCCCGGCTGGCGCGACTATCGGGACAGCCTGCACCGTAGCGCCGATTGGCTGGCGACGCTCTAAGGCGTCAGGATGCCGGAGCGTCGGACTCGCTTTCCAGCGCGGCAAGCGAAGGCCGCGCGCCGACCGGATCGATCCGCTCCCATTGCAGCGGCGATCCCGGCACTTGCTTGCGCAACCAGGAATAATGTGTGTCCTGCCAGCGCTCGATCCGGGGGGTCAACGAATCCAGCACGAAATCGCCCTCGTCCAGCCGCGCGATCAGCACCGTATGCAGGCCAATATTGCGGACGTATGCGACGCCGTAAAACAGCCGCTCCGCAGGAAAGCCAGCCTGCATCAAACGGATGCGCTTCTCGATCGCGATGTCTTCGCAATCGCCGACCGGGCGATCGGCGGGTAGGCGCCGCCAATATTCGGGGATGCCCATCGCGGCCATGTCGGTCTTCTGGATGACGTGACGGTTCACATCCTTGTTCACCGCCTTCACCATCGCACGCAGCGTCGTGCCTTGCGGCACCGTCTGCCACGCGCCCGAATAGGTGGCCGTCTGTAGCCGCGACGCGCCCGTCGCTCCGATCGGATCGGATGTCGGCAAAGAGGCTTGCACCATCTGCGGCGCGCCCCGGACCTGTCCCAGCATGCACAGATCGCGATCGCGCTCGCACATCTGGGTAAAGCCCGAGGGCGCGTCGGCTTCGACGCCGCGCGGCAGGAACATCTGCCGCATCGGCTGGCTCATCGCGGGTGTCGCGATCGCGCTCGACGCAAAGAGAATAATGGCGGTGAATCGCAAATATGCCATGTCTTTCTCCGTCCCACGGACAGAGTTTTGGCATGGCGGGCGTAAGCACCTCCCTAAACGCCTTGGTTATGTCGTTCTTAACTCTGTTCCTCCGGTCAGCGATCGAACCGGAATGGAATAGAAACAGGATGTTGGCCGATCTTGTTTCGTAACAGTATCGAACAGGAACGGCAAAAAGGCGGCCCGCTTTAGAAATTCCTTTGCTTAATGGACCGTCTTACCGGAAATTAACGATGCTGGGATATACCTGTGACCAATGGAAAGGCGTCGGCAGCCAACCGACCGGCGCTGCTATAAAGCGGGTCAAGGAATTGCTTTTATCATGACTTCAGTCGCACAATTGCCTGAAGAGATGCGCGGGCTCGTCCGGCGCTATCGTGGCGCGTTTCTCACGGTCGTGCTCCTGAGCGCGATGCTCAACCTCCTGATCCTCGCCGGATCGCTCTACATGATGCTGGTGTATGACTCGGTATTGCCGAGCCACAGCCTGTCGTCCTTGTTCGGCCTGTTCCTGCTGCTGCTGGCGGTCTATGCCTTTCAGGGCTCGTTCGACGCCATGCGCTCGCGCATATTGGGCGACGTCGCTGCCGGGTTCGACCATGCGCTTGCCCGCCGCGTACAACGTGCGATGAGCGATGCGGCGCTGCGTAACGGCGGCCGGGCAGGGGATGGCCTCTCGCCCATGCGCGACCTTGAAAGCGTGCGCGGCTTCCTTGCCGGTCCCGGACCCGCGATCCTGATCGACCTGCCCTGGATGATCTTCTTCATCGGCATCCTGATGCTGCTCCATGTCTGGGTCGGCGTCACGGCGCTGGTCGGCGGCGCATTGCTGGTCGGCCTCACCCTCGTCACCAATCGCGTGACCAAGGAGCCGACCGAGAAGCTCTCCTCCGCCAGCAACTGGCGCGGCCAGCTTGCCGAAAAGAACCTGTACCATGTTGAGATGCTGACCGCCATGGGCATGCGCGAGCGGATGCTCGATCGCTGGGAGCAGGTGAACGCCTATTATCTCGCGGCGCAGGCCAGCATCGCGCGCTCGGTTTCGACCATGGGCGGCTTCAGCAAGATCGGCCGCATGCTGCTTCAGTCGCTGATCCTGACGGTCGGCGCGATTCTCGTTATCGACGGCAAGGCGTCGGGCGGCGTGATCTTCGCCTCCTCGATCCTGTCGGCCCGCGCGCTTGCCCCGGTCGATCAGGCGATCGCCAATTGGCGTACGCTCGCCGCCGCGCGCCTCGGCTGGCGTCGTCTTGCCGAGGTTTTGTCTGTCCCCGTGTCCGACGAGCACATCCAGACGGCGCTCCCCAAGCCCAGCCGTACGCTGACCGTCGAGCAACTGTTCGTCACCGCGCCCGGCACCGGCCAGATGGTCGTCGGCGGCGCGGACTTCACATTGAACGCGGGCGAGGGCCTCGCCATCGTCGGCCCGAGCGCTGCGGGCAAGTCATCGCTGGCGCGGGCGCTTCTCGGCCTCTGGCCCGCAGCGCGCGGCGCGGTGCGGCTCGACGGCGCGGCGCTCGACCAATGGCGCAGCGATGCGCTCGGCCAGCATATCGGTTATCTGCCGCAGTCGGTCGAACTGATGAACGGCAGCGTCGCGGAGAATATCTCGCGCTTCGATCCGCTGCCAAGCTCCGACAAGGTGATCGCCGCAGCCAAGGCGGCGGGCGTTCACGACATGATCGTCGCATTGCCCAACGGTTATGACACGCAGGTCGGTCAGGACGGCCGCAACCTCTCGGGCGGTCAGCAGCAGCGCATCGCGCTCGCCCGCGCGCTTTATGGCGACCCGTTCCTCGTCCTGCTCGACGAGCCGAACTCCAACCTCGACGCGGAAGGCGACTCGGCGCTGGCGCATGCGATCAAGGGTGTTCGCGAACGTGGCGGCATCGCCGTCCTCATCGCCCATCGTCCCTCGGCGCTCGCGAATATCAGCCATGTTCTCGTTCTTCAGGGCGGCCGGATGCAGGCGTTCGGCCCGCGCGACGAAATCCTACAGCAGATTTCGGCCCGCCCCGTCCCCTCGATGCAGCAGCGTCCCGACGCGCAGCGGACCTCGGAGGCCGCGTAAATGACCACCACCACTCTCATGCCCGCATCCTTCCCCAACGGCCTCGTAGCGGTGGAGCCTTACAACCCGGAGGTCATGCTGGCCGGTCGGCAGCGCCGTGCGCTGGGGCTGGTCGGCGCGATGCTCGCGATCGGCATCGTCGGCGGCGCGATCATCCCGATCGGCGGCGCGGTGATCGGCTCGGGCCAGGTCGGCGCGGAATCGCAGATCAAGCATATCAGCCACCCGACCGGCGGCACCGTCGCGCAGATTCTGGTCGAAAACGGCCAGCATGTCCGAAAGGGGCAGCCGCTCGTCCGCCTCGATGACAAGGTCAGCGAAGCCGACGCCTCGCTGTCCGCCCTGACCGTCGACCAGCTCCTGGCGCAGAAAGCCCGGCTGGAGGCCGAACGCCTCGGCCAGTCGCAGATCGTCTTCCCCGACATCTTGCGCACCAACAGCAGCGAGGCGGCACATCGCGCCATGGCCGACGAGCAGCGCATGTTCGCCATCCGCCGTTCCGAACAGGCCGGTATCGCGTCGCAGCTGACCTCACGCATCGGGCAATATGAGCAGCAGATCAGCGGCTTCAACGCGCAAATCGCCTCGCTCCGCCAGCAGAACGCGCTGATCGAGCCGGAGCGCGAGGGTCTGCGCGATCTCTACGAAAAGAAGCTGGTGACGCTCAGCCGCATGAATCAGCTGGAGCGCGCCGCCGTGGACCTGAACGGCAGCATCGGCGCCTTGACGGCGCAGATCGCGCAGGCGCGGGGCCATATCTCGGAAACGCGCCAGCAGATCATTCAGCTTGCCGACACGCGCCGATCGGAAGCAGGCGATCAGATCGCCCAGATCAACAACCAGCTGAACCAGCAGCAGGTGCGCAGCGTCAGTGCAAGCGACATGCAGAACCGTACGGTTATCCGCGCGCCCTATGACGGTGTCGTCGAAAAGCTGACGCTCACCACCATCGGCGGCGTCATTCGTCCGGCCGACGTGCTGATGGATATCGTACCCGACAAGACCAGCGCGGTCGTGGAGGGCAGCGTCAGCCCGCAGGATATCGATCAGGTCCATGTCGATCAGCCCGCTCGCGTCCGCCTGTCGGCGCTCAGCGTCACGGCGACACCGGAACTGAAAGGTCGCGTCATCTATGTGGGGTCGGACAAGGTCACTTCGCCTGACGGTCAGCGCAGCTACTTCCCGGTACGCATCGCGATCGATCCGGCCGCGCTCAAGGGGCGTAAGGATATTCAGCTCAAGACCGGACTTCCCGCAGAAATCTTCGTGGAGACGGGCAACCGCTCGATGATCTCCTATGTGCTGAAGCCGCTGCGCGACCAGTTCGCCCGGACCTTCCGCGACAATTGACGGGATAGGGGCGGGGGCAGGTCAATGCTCCCGCGCCGCCCTACGCGACAGAGACGCCGATCAGTTATAAACGACGTCGAACTTCCGCACCGTTGCGCTGCCGCTGCCGCGCAGCGGTTCGATGCCCACGGCCATGCCGTTGAAATAGCCGTCGAGATCGACTTCGCCATGCGCCGCGAGCCAGCGCATCGCGGCGAGTGCATCGATCGGCGCGGTGAGGTTCGCGTCGCCGCTTTTGGGCGCGATCATGATGTAGTGGCCCGCCGCGCCATCCTTGTGACTGGCGACGACCCATTCCCGGCCCGCGCCGTCGCGATAGCTGCCGACCTGCTTGCCCATGCGGAAATATTTGGCGGACAGGTCGGGCATGTGCAGCAGCCAGCCGATTTCCGCCACGCGCGAATTTATGTCGCCCGGCTTCCTCGTCACGAAATATTCGGCCAGCACATTATAGCTGCTGGCGTCGCCCGCCCGCTCGATCGCGGTGTGGAATTTCAGCGTCTTGATCGCGCGAAATGTCTTGGGTGGCACGACAACGGGCGGCTTCAAATCCCAATATTGGCCGTAGGCGACATAATTATAGCCATAGACTCCGGTCGATGCGACCTTCGCCGGGAAGCGCCACTGGATCAGCGTGTCGCGCGGCCAGGTGCCGGTATCGATGCGGATGCTGTTTGAATAATCCTTGATGCTAGGATCGACCCACCGGCTCCACGGCCCTGCCATCGCGACATTGCGCCCCTGCATGAAGGGCTGCTCGCTGCCGACGGTCACGATCTTGCGGGATGGCGCCTTCTGCCCCTGTACGATCAGCGCCATGGGCAGCAGGGAGAGGGCAAGCAGCTTCTGTTTCAAGGCGAATCCCCAGGCAAGCGTTGATGCCCGGGCCTCTACCCGGCGCGCCCCTGTCGGTCATCCTCTTCATTGATGATGCCGGGCCATCGACATCGCCGTGTCGCTGGTCCCGGCATGGTTATTCGCGATCCGTCGATCCGCGTCAATGTCGGCCCGTCTTGCGGGCGGGCGCGTTTACCGTCCCACCGCGATATATGTGAAGCCTGCGTCTTCGACGATCTGACGGGGGTAGATGTTACGCAGGTCGACCATGATCGGCGCGCTGAGCAGGCCGCGCGCGCGGTCGAGGTCGAGCGCGCGGAACGCATCCCATTCGGTCACGATGACCAGCGCGTCCGCGCCTTCCATCGGCTCATAGGCATTGGCGCAGTAGGTGATGTCGTTCAGCACCAGCTTCGCCTGCTCGGTGCCTTCGGGGTCGTAAGCGCGGATGGTGGCGCCCGCATCCTGCAAGGTCTGGATCACCGCGATCGCGGGCGAATCGCGCATGTCGTCGGTGTTCGGCTTGAAGGTCAGGCCCAGC
>CAJYHD010000570.1 GCA_913773715.1 uncultured Sphingobium sp. | reverse complement strand
CCGCCGCATTCCGTCGTCACCCGCTTCATATTGGACTGGCCGGCATAGATCATCAGGAGCTTGCCGACCTCGGTAGAGCCCGTGAAACCGATCTTGTCGACATCGTCGTGGAGGGCTAGCGCCTTGCCCACTTCTTCGCCGAGGCCATGCACCACATTCAGCACGCCGCTTGGTCCGCCCGCTGCGATAAAGAGTTCGGCCAGAAGGTTCGCCGAGAGCGGAGACTGTTCCGCCGCTTTCAGAACGACCGAGTTTCCGGTCGCTAGCGCAGGCCCCAGTTTCCATGCAGCCATCATCAGGGGGTAGTTCCAAGGAACGATGATGCCGACGACGCCGAGCGGCTGTCGCAGGATGTAGTGAAGGGCACTGGAGGTCGTCGATGTAACAGCGCCCTCGATCTTGTCGATCGTTTCGGAGAAGAACTTCAGCGCCCCCACCGATGCTGGGACATCGATATTCATCATGTCCATGACCGGCTTGCCCATGTCGAGGCTGTCGAGCACGGCGAACTCCTCGGCATGCTCGGCCACGAGCGCGGAGAACTTCTCCAGGACGGCCATGCGAGCACGCGGATCCATTCGGGACCAGCCCCCTGAGCGGAACGCCTTTCGGGCGACCTTAACGGCCAGATCGACCTCCGCAGCGCTACCGCGTGCGACCTCAGCTATCGGGGCTCCCGTCGCCGGGTTGATCGAGACGAACGTACGTCCATCGGCCGCAGGCCTATAATCGCCATCGATGAAGTGCTGCGTGCGCAGCTTCACCGCCGTCGCCTTGGCGTGCCAGAATTCCTTGGTGAACGATGTATCGTTCATGATTTTCTCCTTTGAGGCGTTTTACTTCGAATTTCGGAGGAGTTTGACCGACGCGATCACCAGCAAGAGCGATGCCGCTACGATAATGCTGCCGATGGCGTTGATTTCAGGCGTAATGCCGCGCCGAAGGGTCGAGTAGATGTAAATCGGAAGCGTCACGTCCCGCCCCGTGAGAAAATAAGTCACCGGGATTTCGTCGAACGAGAGAGTGAAACACAGGAGCGCGGCGCCGATAATTGACGTGCGGATCTGAGGCAGAGTTACGCGCCAGAACGTTTCAAGAGGCTTGGCACCTAAGTCGGCTGAGGCCTCCAACATCCGTCGATTGACTTTCGCGAGCCGGGCCATGACCTGCGACACCACGATCCCGAGAAGCGCCGTCGAATGACCGATGACAACCGCGGTGAGGCTCTGCGGGATGCCGATCTGCTTGTAGAAGTTGAGCATCGCGATACCCGTGACGAGGCCGGGTAGGCTAAGCGGTAATAGGATGACGTTTTGGAACAGGCGCTTGCCTAGAAAATCGTAACGATCGAGTGCGATCGCTGCCGCAACGCCGATCACGACACTCACGATCGTGGCACAAACTGCCACGATCAGACTGTTCTGCAGCGCCGTCAGCATCTGACCGTTCGCGAGAGCTGCCGAGTACCATCGCCATGTGAACCCGGCGAGCGGGAACGAGGTGACCGGACTGTCGTTGAACGAAAAGAGGATGAGGAGACTGATCGGCACGTAGAGAAACGCAAGGACAAGGAGGCTTACGCCGACGAGAGCTTGTTGCCACCAGAGAAGCGATCGCATGGGGGCTCCTATCGAAGGTCGAGCTGCCCAGCCCGGTCGAAGCGGCTGGATACTTGGAGGACGACGAGAACGAGTAGGAGAACGAGGGTCGCGAGGGCCGAGCCCAAAGGCCAGTTGAGCGCGGCGCCGAACTGGCTCTGCAGTAGGTTCGCTACCATCGTGCCATCGGGTCCGCCGACCAGGACCGGGGCCACGAAATCGCCGAAGGACAGGCAGAAGGTCAGGGTCATTCCGGCGACCAGTCCACCCATGGACAAAGGCAGGATGACGCGAACGAATGTCTGGAACGGGCCAACGCCGAGATCCTCCGACGCTTCGACTAGTGACTTGGGTATGTTCTTCAGCACCGCATAGAGCGGCATGATCATAAAGGGAATAAATATATAGACCAGCGTGATAACCATCGCGGTCTGATTGTACAGGAATACGGACAGCGGCTCGTTGATGATGCCGACAGACATCAGGAGGGAATTGAGTGCTCCGTTCGTTCCCAGGATTATCTTCCATGTATAAGCGCGCAGTAAATACGAGACCCAAAGCGGAACGATAACTAGCATGTAAACAAGGTTAGACAGCGCTTCGGATTTGATCGTGAACGCTAGCATATAGGCGACCGGATAGGCGAGGATGCTAGAAATGACAGTCACAATAGCTGCGATTTTCAATGTTCGCAAAATAACTGCCGCATATTGCGGATCGAGGAAGAGCTGAGCGTAATTTCCGAACTGGAAGTCGGGGACGAAGAGCGGGAACTGGCGGGTCCAGAAGCTTACCGAGATCATGACCGCGTACGGCACGATCATGAAGATGGCGATCCATAAGAAGGGACCGGAGAAGAGGGCTAGGAAGGCCGGAGCATTACGCCTCGTGACGAAGTTCATCGCTCCGCCTCCGCGAAGCACATGATGTCTGCCGCTCCAACATAGAGCTTGACCTTCTCGCCCAGCTCAGGCGCCCGACGCGAGGATTCGTCGCGATGTAGATCGACGAAGAAGGGTCTGTCGCTACGCGCGGGAAACAGTTCGAGACGGAGGCGATCGCCCAAAAAGAGGTTACCAGCTAGGCGCGCCTCTATTTCATTACCGTCAATTATGGGTGACAGGTGAACGTGTTCGGGGCGGATGCCAAGCTGAACGCGCGAGCCGATCTGCAGCTTTTGGATCGACTCGCCGTCCCGCCGGGCCTTGTGAATCCTCGTACCATCGCTCAGTTGGAAGACATCAACCCCGCCAGAGGCTGCTTCAAAGGTTGCATCTAAGAGATTGGATGCACCGATGAAGTCTGCGATGTAGGCCGAACAAGGACGGTCATAGAGGTCGGTCGGAGCCCCGACTTGCACAACGCGGCCTTGGCTCATGACCACGATACGGTCCGACAAGGCTAATGCCTCACCCTGGTCATGGGTCACCATGAGGAATGTGATGCCAAGTTCTCGGTGCAGGCGCTTCAGCTCGATCTGCATGGTCTCGCGAAGCTTTACGTCAAGCGCTGAGAGAGGCTCGTCGAGAAGAAGCACGCGAGGCCGCTTCACAATCGCCCGTGCCATTGCGACGCGCTGACGTTGCCCGCCGGAGAGAGCCCCCGGCAGGCGAGATCCATAAGAGGTCAGACCGACGAGTCCCAAAGCGTCTCGAACACGTGCTTCCCGGTCTGCCTTCGGCACGACGCTCGATCCCGCGGTCAAGCCGTATGCCACGTTCTCTTCAACGCTCATATGCGGGAAGAGCGCGTAGTCCTGGAAAACAGTGTTGACCGGACGACGATAGGGCGGCAGCGATGTCACATCCCGCCCTTCGATCGCGATCGATCCCGTTGTCGCCAACTCGAAGCCTCCGATGAGGCGAAGCGTCGTCGTCTTTCCACAGCCCGAGGGGCCGAGCAGCGTGACGAATTCACCTGCATTCAACTGAAGGTTGGTCTCGTGGAGCGCTGTGAACGGGCCAAACGTCTTCGTCACGCCGGCTATCGATACGATAGGTTGCGACATCGTTAACTCATGGATTTGAGGAGGAGAGCCGCCTTTTTGCGATGACGCTACGGCTCTGGGAAATGGACCCGTCGGATCCCGCTCGTCAGGGCGCGGACTTCACCGCGTTCCAGACTTCGAGATACTTATCCAGCCGCTTGGGTTGCTTCCACATGACGAGGCTCTTGACGAAGTCGATGTTGCCGACCTTTCGCTCCGCCTTCATCGTCTCATCCATGCAGGTAGCGACAGCAGCGGGGTTGACCGGAAAGTAGCCTGTCGATGCCGCAATGCCGCACTGGCCTTCGGGAGACTGCATGAACGACATGAACTTGTACGCGCAGTCCGTATTCGGAGATCCTGCCACGAGCATCATGGAGTCCATCCAGCCTTCGGCCTTCTCCTTGGGAGTAATCTCCGCGACGGCGAAGTCCTTGCCGAGCGAGTTGACCTCCTTCAAAGTCAGTCCGGTCCATGCATTCGAGACGTAGACCTCGCCGTTAGCCATGAGTTCGGTAAGCTCACCCGCCGACGTCCAGTATTTGCGGACGAGGGATTTTTGTTCGATTAGCTTGAATCTGACAGCTTCAAGCTGCTGATCCGACAGGTCGAAGATGTTGTCGTACCCGAGGAGCCGAGCGGTCCAGTAGATAGCGGACTTGTCGTCCCACATCGAAATTCGTCCGCTGAATTGCGGATCGAAGAGCACGCCGATCGAGTCCGGTTTCGCGACCTTATCTGGCCGATAGATGATCGAGACGGATCCCCAAACCATCGGAACCGCCCAAGTCTGGCCATCGGCAACGAGAGCTTCTGCCTTCGAGAATTCAGAATAGATGCTATCGTAGCCTTCTACTCTGGCCGTATCTACCGGCTCTGTAAAACCAGCCATTTGCATCATCGGCACGGTGTCGAGGGAGGGGGTGATGATGTCGTAGACACCGCCACCGGCCGCGAGCTTCGCGGCGAAGTCGTCGTTCGATCCGACATATGTCGCGCTGACGCTACAGCCCGATGCTGACTCGAACGGCTTGATGTATGAATCGGGAGCGTAGCCCTCCCACGTGAGTAGATTCAACTCACCCGCTGACGCGGTCGCGGCAGACGGGATGATCGATGCAGCCGCGATGATCGCCGCAATGGACTTCCGAAATGTCATTGCCCTTCTCCTTGGTAAAAGCTTGAAATTTATCGATTGCTCTTCCGGAGAAGAGTTGCGACATCAATGCCCAGGGCTTTTGCGGCGCTCCTCTTGCTTCCGTTCTGAGCAACGGCTTTCTCGACTAGCCAAGCCTCGAACTCGCGCACGAGTTCTTTGAAGGTCCGGGATGTCGGCTCTTGGGCCTTTGGAGCAGACATGTTAGACGGCCCAGCCGGTGAATAGGGAATGATGAAATGCTCGGGCTGTATGATGTCGCTCGCTAGAGCCGCGGCACGGTCCAAAATATTGAAGAGCTCTCGGACATTGCCGGGGTAGTCGTATGTCAGAAGCTTTTCGTGAAAGCCTTCGGACACTTTGAGGACACCCGCGATCTTATGATTGATGGCGTTCATTTTTAGATCGACGAGAAGCCTTATCAGGTCGTCCTGACCGGATAGTTTTCCGATCTCGACCACGACGGACGCTAACCGATAGTAGAGGTCCTTTCGAAAGCGGCCGGCATCGATCAGAGATAATATGTTCTGGTTCGTCGCTGACACGAGATGGATGCGGGTTTGACGACGCTGTGTTGATCCAACACGGCTGAAGGTTCTCGACTCCAAAAAGGCGACAAGCTTAATCTGGGCTGCAAGTGACAGATCGGAGACCTGATCAAGAAAGAGAATACCTCCGTCAGCGACCTCGACATATCCAAGCTTTCCACGCGTGGAAGTGTCCAGTGCAGAGCCCGGCTCAATTCCGAACATCTCCGTATCAAAGTGCTGTTCTGATAGGAGGCCACAGTTGACGTGCACGAACGGGAGACCGGTCGCGACGTCGCTTTGTCTGACGTGACGAGCGAATTCAGTCTTTCCTGTTCCGCTCTCGCCCAACAGCATCACGGGGCTGCCGCGCTCAAGCGCCGTTGCGGCGAGCTTGGCGAGGTCTCGCAGGCGATCGTTCTGGACGTAGCGTACAGCTGCATCCTGCAAGATGTCTGTCTCGAAACGGAACCTGTCCGGTGCGACATCCTTCGTAGACCGAGTAAGTTCGCGCATTGTAAAAAGAGCGGCGTAAGCCGCGCCGTCGTTTGTCCTCAGCATACTGATCGATGCGAAGACGCTGCGCTGCGAGTTCAAAGATCCCGTCAGTTCCGCTCGCTTTAAGTGCTGGATAGCGGTCGCAATCTTCGCCATAATCGGGCCGACCGTCCTCGCATGCTTTGCGAGGTCACTGCCCACAAGATCACCCTTCGCAAGGTTTAAGAGAAGCTGCATCTTGGTGTTGACGAGCTTGATCGTACCGTCGACTTCAAGGAGCGCCGCGCCATCAGGCAAAGCTTCAAGAAAGCCAATGATAGATGGGTCGTCGATGAGGGACGGACGCGGTCGACGAAGGGGCGGCGAAGCAGGGTCGTTAGCGTAGAATTTCATCGCGTCGGCGCCATAATTTGGGATCGGGCCTTACGGCGCGGCCGCAGACGGGCCGTGAGCACGTAACGTTGCAGGTCACCTTCAAGAACGGCGACGCGGAAGCGCCAGACATCCTTGTTACCGCCCGTCAATAAGACCGTCAGGTCGCAGCCCTCCCGCACGTCCAAACCGCCTTCCGGACTGGATAACAGCTTCGGGACGGCTCCCCTCCCCTCCAGGATCTGCTCTATCGAGTTGCCGAGTAGGCTATCCACCGACCGCCCCCAAGCCGCTTCAGCCGCCGGGTTGGCGGCCAGGATCATTCCGTCGCCTGCCAACACCAGAACTGGGTCCGGCAGCGCGCTCAGAATGTCTAGCATCGCGGTCGCGTGGTCTGAGAGCTGCTGCTCGCGCCGCTTGGACGGACCGATATCCCGGACAGTTCCCCAAAGGCGGATCAACGAACTACCTTCGATTGCCGCGCGAAAATCGTTCTCGACCAGCATCTCACTGCCGTCGTGGCGCCGATCCGTAGCGACAGCCCGATCCAACCGATAACTGGACCGTACCAGATCCCGAACCATGCGCCGGTTGACGCTGGTGTCGGGGAAGTAGCGTTCGACGGGCTGCGTGTTGAAGTCGAGGCCGTCTGGAATCCTGTAGAGACGAGCCATCGCATCGTTGCAGGCTCGCCAGCGCTTCTGATGGGAAAAGATGCGATCAACTATCTCGTCTTCTGCGAGCGACACATCGATCGGCTCTAGGAACTCGATGCACCAACAGGCCTCCGTCGCTGAACCGATCATCTGGGACAGGATTTCAACTCGCTCCACGAGTTCCACAGCGGTATCAAGGACGTCAGGCGTCAGAAGCTGCTTAAGGATAACCCATCCCTGCTCTGCATCGCGAAAAGCGGTTGCGATCAGGGGGATTTCCTGGTTCGCCACCGATTTCATCCACACAGGGAAACTGCACTTCCCCTGGTCGACTTTAGTAGCAAGGCCTCTAATCATCTTCGCGGATTGGCTGGAGTAGATAGTCTCGAGCGGCTCACCCTGAAGCTTTACTGCGCTCCAGCCGAGTGCCCGAGCCTCATATTCGTTGAGGTAAGAAATCCGACCGCGCTCGTCGATTCGATCGACGAAGACAGGTAGGGCGTCAAGATTTTGCGGGCCAAAGTTCAACATGCAACCTCGTCAGCGGCCGGCAGGGATAGCGAATTCGCCGGGCTGATGGGTGATATGGTGGCGATCGTAGAGCCGAGCGCAACGCTCTATATCGACTAATGCTGAAAAAGCCTCAAGAGCGTCATCATGTGCTGCGATATCGCAGCACTTCATTGCATTTTTGCAGCAGTGCTGACGTCACACACCTCGACCTGCTGCCCGTTTCCCGGACCGTTTTGAGCTGGAGAATTCCAGTTATTGACTCGCTCCGGGTCTGTTGCGAATAGCCATAGGGGATGAGAGTTTCGCTGCTGAAGGCTGCTACAGTTGGAGGCGTAAGGCATGAGTTTGGCGTTCAAAGGCCGGCACTTCGCTCCCGACATCATCCTGCTCTGTATGCGCTGGTACTGTCGCTATGCCCTCAGCTACCGCGACCTTGAGGAGATGATGGCCGAGCGTCATCTCTCGGTGGATCACACGACGATCTACAGATGGGTTCAGCACTATGCACCCGAGCTCGACCGTTGAAATAGCCCCCGAATGCCCCGGACACGATCTCCCACTCCCGCAAGGGTTAGGAGTAGTGTTGTGTCTATGACTGGTTCTTATTCGAAGGCAGAGGTTCTGCCCGGTCCTGAGCGTCGTCGATCGTGGTCG
>CAJYHD010000569.1 GCA_913773715.1 uncultured Sphingobium sp. | reverse complement strand
GGCGCGAGTCGCGGGTCTTCGGGAAGGCGAGAACCCTGCGCGATGGAAGGGTCATCTCGAACTGATGATGCCGAAGCAGCGTAAGTCGAAAGGGCATCACGCCGCGATGCCCTATGCCAAGGTGCCTGACTTTTACGGCAAGCTGAGACGGCGACCCGCGACGGCCGCTCGCGCTCTGGAGTTCGTGATCCTAACCGCCGCACGAACGGGTGAAGTGATCGGGATGACGTGGGGCGAGGTCGATTTTGAAAACCGGCTGTGGACGGTCCCTGCCCTTCGCATGAAGGCAGAGGCAGAACATTCGGTGCCTCTGACAGATCGCGCACTGGCAATCCTGAACGGACTTAAGCCAACAAGCCTTCAGGCTAATCAGTTGGTGTTTCCGGCTCAACGCAACGTCAAGCTGTCCAACATGGCGATGTCCATGCTGCTCCGCCGTATGGAGGTTGAAGGAGTTACCGTTCACGGCTTCCGCTCCTCGTTTCGCGACTGGGCCGGAGAGGAAACAAACTTCGAGCGCGAGACCGTGGAGATGGCGCTGGCGCACACAGTCGGCAGCAAGGCGGAGCGCGCCTACCGGCGGGGCCGGGCCCTGGCAAAACGACGCGCGCTAATGGATGCGTGGGACTCTTATTGCTGCAGGTGCTCGTCAGAGGACGAAGGGTCCTGAAAATGAGGCTACCGAGAGCAAAATCCCTGCGTGATTTCCGGTCTGTCGATGGCTCGCGAAAGCGGCGGCGGTTTAGAAAATCTCCCACAAACTCCTAAAGTCCGCCGTCACTAGATTCGACATTAGCGGCATCGGTACAAATCGCGTCATGCATGCATCGATCATTGTCGCACCCAAACTCCGAATGGCCTAGATCAGGAGCCTGGGGAGAACGACCAAATGGCGAGACGATTTGCGCCGGGCTTTGTGGCAACGGCCGACCAGGGCGCGCAACTGGTCTTTACCGCCAAGCGCAAGGGCGGGCGCTGGACGCTCGGCTATGTGCCGGCGCCGGATGCTCTGGCAATGGCGCAGCAATTCAACGACGCCTTTGTCGCACCCAAAAAGCCGGTCACGCTGATAGAGGGCGACCGTGAAGGCAATCGCGTAACGCTGCACCCGCACACTCTCGACGCGGCGAGCCCGCGCTTCCTGCTGCCGCGCTACGAGAGGCTAAGGACCATCACCCTCGACGGTTTTGCCTTCATGATGGAGTTCAACGAGGTCGAGGACGTCGAAGCCTATCTAAACGGCCTGCCCGCCGGCTTCATCCGTGATCCGTACCATGGCTTGGGGCTTACTTATGATATCCGCCTGATCGTTGAGACAGTCGAGACGCTGAAGGTTAGCGATCTTCACATCATCAAGGGAGCCAAAGGCGGCGGCGCGGTCGATGGCGCGAGCTATCGTGCGCCATTCGCCCTATTCGATACGGTCCGTCGCGACATCGGTCGGGTGCACGACAAGGCACTCGCGGCCGCCCGGGTCGAGAAAGCCGCGCGGCTGCATGACAAGCTGCTTACACCGCTCGACGAGGAGGCTTATCCTCCTATCGGGCAACCCTATCATCCCGGTGCGGTGGTACAGGCGGTGGGCGATGGCCTAAAGCGCGGGCTTGAGCTCTCGCCCGCTGACGCCGCGATCCTGGTTGAAGCCGCGGCAGGCATGATCGGCGAGGTCGGCCGCAGCGAACCCGCTCAGCTCCTGAAGCTCTCCGAGGCCGTCGAGACTGTCACGCTTGAGGCGATGATTGCACATATGCGCGCCCGCGTTCGCGAAAATCATGGCGAGGAGAGTTGGCTGCAGTTCCTAACGGCCAACGCCTTCATCCTTCGCCTAGCTTTTGGTGTCCCCGTCCTGCTGTTCCACGGACAAGCCACGGTTGGCGGGCGTAGCTATGGCGGGGCCGGCGACAAGCGCTCGGATTTTCTGATGCGGGCCGCAAGCAGCGGCAATCTTTCGATCGTCGAGATCAAGACACCGCAGACCGATCTGCTGGCCAAGCGCGAATATCGTGGCGGAATACATGCACCAACGCAGGAACTTTCCGGCGCGGTCGCACAGGTGCTAGATCAACGCTGGCAGCTACAACGCAACAACGCGGTGCTCGCCGACGACTTTCGGCGGCAGCAAGCGAGCGCTGATGCACCCGACCGCGGCCCACCGCCCGAGACCTATGCGGTGCAATGCGTCGTCATCGCCGGCACATCGCCCAAGGACCCGAATGAACAAAAGTCCTTTGAACTCTATCGCAACGGCCTCGCCGGCGTGCTGGTGCTAACCTTCAACGAATTGCTTTTGAAGCTAACCACCTTGCTCGCCATTCTGAAAAATCCCGATGCCACCAAGCTCGCTGTGCCGACGGTCACAGTGAAGAAACCCAAGCCGCGCCGAAAACCTGGTCCAAGACGCCTGCGACGATGATCTGCCACCCGCCAGGACTGGGCGTTGCCAAGGGTTTGGCTAGGTATCGTCCTCTGCACGACGTCCGGCTCGGGGCAACATTACCGAGCAGTCAATAGGGGGTAGCTTCCTCCGAGTCGCTGGATTATCGCTGGGGCGAGCGCCAGGACCGAAGCGGTCAAGGTGCCTGTTGCGCAACCTTCTCGAAGGCATCGGGATGCGCCCCGAAGCTCGCCTCGAACATCGTCTTCGCCCAGGTGATCAGCGCGGCATTGTCATGTCGGCCAGTCAGCCAATGGAAATCATAGCGGAACGGTCCATCCTCCAAGATCCACTGCCGGGTCAGATCGTAGAGCAGGGTCGACGAGAAGAAGCGGTTGAGCATCTCTTGAATGGCCGGCCGCTCGCGGCCTGGAATGGCGCGTGGAAAAATTCCATCATTGTCCATCCGGTCCGAAAACAGCGACAGATTGCGCATGAAGGGGCCGACATAATCGGGGTTAGCTTGGGTACCCGCGCCATGCGCGCCCGGCCAGCAGAAGAACTCCGGGTGATCATATTTGTCGCGGCAAAGGGCGAGAAAGTGCGAAACCATGACGCGGATGGGCAGGTTCGACGGTGTGTAGTTGAAGTCTTGCCATTCCCGCATCAGAGCGGCCGCACCGGGATCTTCGTCGATGAGGTCGATCAGCGCCTCAAGTGCGGCCATCGGATGGTCATAGCCGCATGGATAGGCCAACGCGCCCGCAACCTCGGCATATTCCTCGACGCTGTATGTCTGGATGGCCGTTGCCAGCGCCGGATTGTCCCGCGCGGCCTCGCAAAGCCGCGTGAAGCGTGCACCAGGATCGATGTCGATGATCATGTCCTCGAGCGATCCAAAGGCGAAGGGGAAGCCGCGAGTCGGATTAATCGCCATGTCGCAGATCAGCAGGAACAGACCGATTAACGAGTCATCGATCCGGGCGGGCCAATCTAAGCCGGTGAGGCGTTGGAATTCGTCGAACGCCGCTACATAGACGCCGTCGAAATAGCCGGCGTCACGGTAACGCGCGCAGTCTGAAGGCCCGCCGACGCGGTGCAGGAACTGGAGCTGATTGAAGCGCGCCTGCCCCTCGAAAATATCGAGCAGTCCGACACGGGCGCGCCGGATCGGTGAGCCATGATAGAAACCTTCATGTCGGGCTTCGCGCAGCTGATCGAGGGACGCAGACCAGCTCTCCGGATCGGGCAAGGAGCCCCGCTGGAAGTCACAGCTGTCGATCAACGCATGGAGCGTATTTCCATACGCGATGGCATAGCTGTGACCGACGCACTCGAAATAGGGGTCGTCGAATAGCTCGGGCGCGCGCATCGGCGTTACCGCCAGCACCTTGTAGAATTCCGTGTCGATCGTGTTGTTGACGGTGCGATTGGCTTGGATCAGCGCTTTGTCCAGTGGGTCGTGCCCTGAGCGGAGCGCGTTCTCGGCCCAGCTTCTTACCGACTTCTTCGCACCAACGAGCCGGACGACATCGCCGAGCGCCTCGATATTGGCGACGCACTGAGCGGGATAGCATAGGCTGAGGATCAGGCCGGCGGTCGAACCGACGTGCTGCCACCAATGGATCGTCTCGTGCAGATATGTCGAATATGCGGTGTAAAGCTCGTCCGCTGAATAGCCGTCGGTCTCCCCGCGGGTCATCGCATCGACCAGTTCGTGGACACGAGGGCTCAGGCGCAGCACGAATTGCGTCGTGCTATAGAGTCCATGCGCCTTCAGCGTTGCGGCGAAGCTGGTTGGAGCGGCGAGCGTGTCGGCCAGGGGTTCGATCAGCGTGGGCGCGATGGCTGCCAATTTTGAGGGCATTGCGCTCACCGCCAGGCCCGCCCGCCGATCGTCTCGGGCGCATAAAGTTTGCTTGCGGTATCGCCTTCCCACCCCAGGCCGCTGAAAGAGGGCGACCCATCATCGAACCCACACCCGAGCCAAAGCGCGTCGAAGAGATTGCGCAGGGCGTGACCGCTGACCGCCTCGCCCGACGGCAGGGCAACCGTGCCGAGGTAGAGGCTGGGTATTCGCAACGGGCGGCTTGCCTGGCGTCCATTCGAAATCTGGATATCCTCCAGCCCTTGCAAGCTCGCCGCCACCAGCAGCGGCCCGCCGAGATCAATCTCGGCGGCTACCGCGGCCATGCGCGTGGTCGCCTCGGCGATCCGCCCCTCAAGCGGCCTTCCTTCGACTAAGATTGTGCGGTCATCGTCAATCCGTGCGCCGACCATGATGGCGGTCTCAAGCACGCCGGGCCGCACTAAGCGCGTATACCAGCGCGCCTCAGGGTTGGGACGGTCGGCGACGTGGCGCGGTGGATCAAAATTGGACCATTGCTGGGAGTCGACCTTGTCATGGGTCAGTTCATAACCGCACGGGACGAACAGCCGCCGGGCCGCCTTCACTCTCGCCGGTTCGAGATAGGGGGCCTCCGCTGCTCGCACTGGCGCCAGGCGCAAGATAAGGCGTGGCCCTGGGACAATCGCCGGCACGTCCCCTCGCGCGGTCAAGTGATCGAGCTCGGTGAGCAACGCCTCGGCAGGCGCCAACACCTCCTTTGGACGACCTGCGACGTACGCCGTGCCAGTACGACCTCGATCGACGCCTGAAGAAAGGGCACGATTTTAGAGGCGAAGGTTGTTCGCACCTGCCGCCGCTGACCA
>CAJYHD010000568.1 GCA_913773715.1 uncultured Sphingobium sp. | reverse complement strand
GTCATCGCACCCTCGAACCCGTTGCTGAGCATAGATCCCCTTCTCGCCGTGCCAGGCATCGCGGCGGCGCTGGCAGATGCCGCTGCGCCGGTCGTGGCCGTCTCGCCGCTGATCGATGGCCAAGCGGTCAAGGGACCTACTGCCAAGCTGATGCGCGAACTTGGCATGGAACCGAGCGCTGCGGCGGTGGCGGCGCGCTATGCCGGTTTCCTGAACGCGATGGTCGTCGACGAGCGAGATACACAAGGTACGCCCCCGTCATTGCCGACGCTGGCGGCGGATACCCTGATGCACGACCTGGCCGACAAGCGCCGCGTCGCGCGAGCGGCGCTGGACGCGGCGGAACGGGTGGCCCGATGAACTGGACTGCGCTGGTCCCGATCAAACCGGCGGGGCAGCGCAAGACGCGGCTTTCGGCACGGTTGTCGGTCCGGGAGCGCGACGACCTGGCGGAGATGTTGCTGGCGAGGACGCTGGCCGCCATTCGTGGCGAACCGCGGATCACGCGGGTCGTCGTGCTTTCGCCCGTCTGCCGCGCCGACGCCGGCACGACGTGGCTGAAGGATCAAGGCTCAAGCCTCAACGCCGCCTTGTCTGCTGCGGAGGCCGCGCTGGCGATACGACCGCTGCTCATCCTGTTTCCCGACCTGCTTATTCCCAACGCCGACGATATCGGTGCGATGTTGGATGCAGCCACCTGCGCCGGGGTGGCTCTCGCCAGCGATCGACATCATCGCGGAACGAACGGTGTCGCTTTCGCGGATGATCGACCCGCCGCATTCTGCTTCGGTCCTGACAGCCAGAAGCGGTTCCTCAATAACTTCCCTGGCGCGATCGTGGTGCGCCGGCCAGGGTTGGCGCATGATTGCGACACGGTCGACGATCTGGACGTGAGCGGGGAGGGCTTCGCCAAACAAAACATACTGGATGCTCAGGCGACCTGATTGGGGAGGGTCAGGATCGAACCGTCAAAACCGGGCTTCCGCTCATTATTTAGCGCCGGATGCGGCGGCGCGGAATGAGAACCGTATTGATGGTTCGAAGAAGTTTTTGGTCCGCAGCTCAGTTGGCTCTACGCGATGTTGTCAACGATCAAGCTTGGTCATTTGCCTATCTGGCTAGCCGCCGGAATGCGGAGTGGGGTTCGCGAGTCGAAGCTGTTAATTGCCTCTTCCGCTCCGCTTAAAGGCCACGGCTAAATCAGTATCCCGGTGGCCGAACGAGCGATGGTCCGGTTAGCTTGACGGCGCCGACCGGCGATAACCGTAACTTGTACGGTACATTTACGTATCTTCTAACAATCTATATTTAGGCTGATTTTGACATTTAAGACAAGCAGCATGCGATCGTCAGATCGCGGCGCTGCTCGCCCCGCCGCGACGTTACGCTGACAACGGACGGCGGCGGGGCGGATCGTCCCGGCGGGCGCGCGTTGTCCCAACTCAGCTACCCAAACATCTTCTGGATCACGGCACCCAGCGATCGCGCGGAAAGCGGCTTTTTGACAACCGTCTCGTTCGCCAGGCGCTCGGTTAGCCCGCCGTCGGCAAAGCCGGTGACAAAAAGGACGGGGAGGGTGGGCTGCCTCAGCCGCAGCGCCTCAGCCAACGCGACCCCATTCATCGCAGGCATCATAACGTCCGTGACCAACAGGTCGAGCGGCTGCGAATGCCGCCGCGCGATCGATAAGGCCTCAAGCCCATTCCTCGCTTCGAGCACCTGCATCCCACGGCGCTCGAGATGCCGTCGAATGAGACGGCGCACGTCAGCCTCATCTTCAGCGATAAGCACGGTACGAATATGGGAGAGAGGCACTTCGATTGGCGGCTGTGGCGGTTCGGTCTCCACGTCATGGCCACCACGGGGGAGGCGGATTTCAACAGTCGTGCCCTTGCCCGGGCTGCTGCGAAGCGCGGCAGTCCCATTCGATTGGCTGACGACGCCGAATACGGTCGCGAGACCCAGCCCGCTGCCGTTGTTACCCTTGGTCGTGAAAAAGGGTTCGAAAGCCCGTGCGACAGTCCGCTGATCCATTCCAAGCCCGGTGTCGGCAATCGTCAGCGCTACCATATCCGTTGTTCCGGGCGTGGTTGCCGCCTCGTTGGCGATCCTGATGGTGATCTTGCCGCCCTCGGGCATGGCGTCGCGGGCGTTGACCACTACATTCAGCAGTACCTGTTCCATTTGGCTGCGGTCGGCGAGGACGTTCCAGCAATCAGGTGCGATATCGATGGCGAGGGATATCGCGTCGCCGACCAGGCAGCTGAGCAGGCTGCGCATTTGATCGACGACCCGTGGCAGCGAAACGCTCTTCATCTCGACCGACGACTGCCGATTGAACGCAAGTAGCTGATTGGTCAGCAGCTCAGCCCGAGTCCCCGCGTCCAAGATCATGTCCAGCTGTTCGCGCGCGGGATGATTGGCGCCGAATTCCTCGATCAGTTCCTCGGCATTGCCGTTGATGATCATCAAAATATTGTTAAAGTCATGGGCGATGCCGCCGGCCATCCGGCCTAATGCATCCATTTTCTGCGAATGGCGTAGCTTTTCTTCGAGGCTGCGGCGTTCCGTAACGTCGGCCATTACCCCGACGTATTTGTCGACGCGTCCGCCCTCGTCACGAATGGGGCTGAGGAAGAGCGCATTCCAAAAAGAACTGCCGTCCTTGCGCAGGTTCTCGAGTTCGATGGAAATTTCGCGCTCTGCCGCGATCGCTTCCCGGATCGCCATGATCGCCCTGTAGTCGGTCTGAGTGCCTTGCAGGAAGCGGCAATTTCGTCCCAACACCTCAGCGGGCGAATAGCCCGTCAACTGCGAGAAGCCGCCGCTGACCAGTACGATCGGTTGGTCTTCCGTGCGGATGTCTGCGACCAGAATCCCTTGCGACACCGCTCGAAGGGCTTCGTCGCGAAGTCGGAGCTGCTCCTCGGAATTGCGGAGTGCCGTCATGTCACGCGCGACTTCGGCGAAGCCGACCAAATCCTTGATGTCGTAGACCGCGCTAATGACCGTATCGACCCAAAAACGGCTGCCGTCACGGCGGTATCGCCATCCCCGGTAGCGGGCGACGCCTGTCTTTTCCGCTTCCTCCAGCAATTTGCCGGGAAGGCCTGCGACAATGTCATCACTAGAGAATAGAATAGAATATGGTTGGCCGATCGCCTCGCTTGCGGGATATTGCTTGAGGCGCTCGCCGCCAGCGCTCCACGTGCCAATGCGGCCGTTCCGGTCGAGCATGCAGAAGGCGTGATCGTGCGCGCCGTCGATCATGAGACGCAGCCGCTCTTCGCTGCTCCGCGCATCCTGCTCGGCGCGGCGCAGATCGGTGATGTCCTCCGCCACGACGACGCCACCGGTGATACCGCCGCTATCGTCGCAGATGGGGGCAGCGGAAATGAGCATGTTTCGAAGTTGGTGATTGTCAGGCCGGCGAATGTCGATGGGCTTGCCGACCGTCGTGGCGCCATCGCGCAGGGCATGAACGAGCGGCCATTCCTCGGTCGAAAGGCGGCGGCCGTCGCGGGGATCGTACCCCTCGAAGGCATCATATTGATCGAGATCGACAGGGTGCAGATCGGTGCCGAAGAGGTGACGATACGCCCAGTTCGCACGGGTAAAACGACCGCATGGATCGGCAATGACGACGGCCACGTGGAGCGAGTCCAGCACCGCTTCCAAGAACGACTGCTCCTGTTGCGCCTTCTCGACGCTTTGTTGGAGTAACCGCTCGCCGACTTTCTGCTCCGTGATGTCCTTTACGATGACCACCACCACCGGCTCTCGCAGGATGTCGCCGAACGTGGTCGGGGTCGCATCGATGCGGGCCTGCCGAACCTGCTGGTCGACCGGCATGTTGGGCATTTTGATGGTCAATTCGGCCCCAACAACCGTTTCGCCGCGGAGCGCGCGGAAAAGCGGCCAATCCGACTGCTCGAGCCGATGGCCGCCGGCATCGTAGATGATCAGGCCAGCGCGAAACTGAGGATGCTGTTCCAGGTCATCCATTCGTAGCTCACGCAAAGCGGAGCGGTTTGCGTAGAGCAGGACACCCAATTTGGAATAAATCAGGACAGCGTCATGGATGACGTCAAAGCCTGCTCGAAGGGCGGTGAATGCGTCGGCTGCTGCAACGGCTTCCGACCTGACGCCACCATGGGTCGAAAGCTCTGCCAGCACGCATTCACTGGCTAGGTTGGTGTTCGTCGTCAACGCGAGGATACCTCATGCATCGGCTCTATGTAAACGAACTTGTCTGATACGCCAAAGGACTGCTTTCGCCCGTCAATCGTCATTGGCGGCAAGTGCGAGGGCGGCGGCGGACGCCGGTCCCGCCTTTCTGGGGGCCATGCTGCATACGGCATTCATACCGTATCGAGTTAAGTGCCCGTTTTTGATAGGTCTTAATGTAGATCAGGGGAGCCATATGCTGCTTCGCGCGCTTACATAAGGGCTTCGCAGCGTATCGCTCCCGTCACGTCGGAGACCAGTAGGTGCTGACCCCGAGCCGGTCGGCAAGGTGCGAAAACAGGAGGTGATCGTTGCGGGTCTATATTGTCGATGACGAACCGGATGTGGCGCGCACCTTGGCCGGCATGGTGGAGCGATTTGGCCATGCGACCGCGCACTTTTTGAGCGGCAATGCCTTTCTTGCGGTTGCTGACGATCTCAGCCCCGGTTGCGTCTTGATCGATCTCGGAATGCCCGGCCTGTCGGGATTGGCG
>CAJYHD010000567.1 GCA_913773715.1 uncultured Sphingobium sp. | reverse complement strand
TGAGATCGGCGCGCATCGCGTGACCCAGATTCAGTACGCTATCGATCAGCGCGTTCTGGAAACCCAACTGAGCGAAAACGAGGACGACCGCCAAACATACGCCGGAAAAGACGCCGATCAGCCCTGCCCCTTTGTGAGCAAGCTGGCGCAACGCCAGTCGCGTCGAAAAAGGGACGGTCATTTGGGGGTTCCGGACCCCGCATCCAGGCGCACCGTAGCCTCCTGCCCCACGAGCGATGGCTGTCGCTGACCTCTGACGAATTCGATCTCAGCTTCGACAATACGCGCGTCGCGGCCCGTCAGGACATCACTGGTCGGCCGACCGGACCGATCGACATCCCTCATGACGCGCGTGACCCTGCCTCGAAGCGTATGTCCATCGCCCCGGAGAGTGATTTCGGCCGGTTGACCTGGCCGGACCCGAGCAGCGACCATCTCGTCGATTTCAGCAATGGCGATCGGTCGGTCGACATTGCCCAGCGTGAGCAATCCTTGTTCGGCAAGCGCCGCGCCGGTCCGAGCAAAGATCGTGAGAACTGTGCCGTCGATCGGAGCACGCACAATGGCCCGGTCGCGTTCCGCCGCCGCCGCAGCCAGCCTCGCTTCGGCTTCTGCGATCTTCGCGGCGGCGATCCGATCGTCGATCGGCCTTGTTTCCGTCATCGCCCTGAGCGTCGAACGCGCGACGTTGACCGCTTCTTGCGCGCGACGGACTGCCAAAGCGCGCTCTTCGAACTGGTCGGCGGAAATGAAGCGACTGTCGTTCAGCTTCTTTGCCCGTTCGAACTGCGACTGCGCTCGTTGCAATTCCGCGATGCGCGCTTCCACCTGTGCGCTTTGTGCCGAAATGTCTGACGGCTTGGCACCTGCGCTGACGCGCTGACGTTCCAGCTTTGCGACTTTGACCTGCTGCTCCGCGGTTCTGAGCGCTGCCTCGGCCGAGGCAAAACTGTCCAGGACTGCCAGGACTTGCCCCGCGCGAACCCGATCGCCCTCCCGCACCTTGAGATCCGCAATAGTGCCGCCACCCGACGGACCACTTACCAGATGCACGCGACCGGCTGGTTCAATCCGGGCACGCGCCACGATGATATTGGACGGCGCCGCAATCGCAGGTGGTTCCGAAGGCTCCCCTGCTAGATGATAGCATACGCCTTCAAGGATTATGATCCCGATGATGATGACGGCGACGCGCACCTTGACCGTCTTCATAGCCAAACTCACGTCTTGCATTACCTTGCGGGTCAATCGCTCTCGCCTTCCTAACCACGGGGGCAGACGTTTCGGAGACTGCAAACCGAGCTCGATGAGCCGGGCGGCGGGGTGAAATAGCAGGAGGGAAGCTGTCTCACTGACCTTCGAGCGCGCGTTGCACCAGGACCGTGTCGACATATTGAACGAAGCGCGCGATCCGGCCATCGCGTAGCGTCCAGGCATGAACGAAGGGCGCGCGGAACGACCGACCAGTCGCCTTGTACGTGCCGCTGTAATGGCCGAGCGCTACGACCTCGTCGCCCTCGCTCACATAGCGATCGGGAACCGCCGTATAGCCATCCCATTCGGTCGCCAGCCGAACGAAAACGCCGTCCACGATCGCCTGGGGTCCATGGAAGGTTCCGGCATAGGGATAGCCCTCGGCTTCGGTCCATGCGATGTCGGGCGCCATGTCGGCGAGGATCGCGGGCAAGTCTCCCGCAGCGAAGCCCGCGTACAGCGCTTTGATTTTTCGGTGTTACCCAAAGAGAAAATCCTTTTTCTCTAAGCATCTAAGACATTCCCGGACGCTACTTTGGTCCTCGGCTGGTTCCTTGTATTGCACAGGCGGCCAAGGCACCGTGCGTCTAGCCTTCGGCTACGGAGGCGTCACTTGGCCTTTTGTCCGTAGTATTGGGATATTCATCCAATCATCATGAATCGTCATGCGACGCTTCGGCCGAATGCCCAGAGATTGGACGAAATGCCTGTCGGTCGGACGGAATACCTCATGCCTGGCGCACATGCGCTGCTATGATGCGGCCATGACGTCGCCCCATACCAACCGGTATCGACCATGGCGGGCCAAGCGCTTCGAAGCGGCTGAGATCGACAGCACCAAGGCGCCACCGGATGTCGAGGATTATCTGGAAAACGCCTTCCTCTATCGGCGCACTCCGCCGATCACCTTCGACGGCAAACCGCTGGACACGACGATGCGCTGGTTCATCGGGTCCAGCGCGGCATTCCTCCATTCGATCTCACGCAACGCCGGCATGACCGGCCGCCGTCGGGAGGATGACGATGCCGACAGCATGGACGGATTGCTCACCTGCTTCATCACCCATGGCCGCATGGAGGTGGAGACGGATGGCAAGCTGCTTCGTCTCGAAGAGGGCGATGTGTTCACCCTCGACACGGCGGTGCCGCATGTGATGCGCGACTATCCGGCCCATGTGGTGGCGATCTTCGTGCCGCGATCCGGTGTTGCCGCGGCGGTGGATGCGGCCCGCCTGCGCGGGATCGCCGGACGCGTGTTCACCGGCAGCGAACTGGCCGAATTGTTCGGCTTGCAGGTCCGATATATGGTGGGTGCATTGGGCGTGGTATCGCCGGGGACGTTCGATGTTGCGTTGACCACCACGGCGGATGTGGCACTCGCCATGATGCGTCAGACGGAGCCGGATCTGACGGAGGCCAAATCCCATCTCGTCGCCCGGGTAAAGACGCTCGTTGCCGCTGCGGGAACCGATCCTGACCTGACCACCGCCAAGATCGCGGCCATGCTCCATGCGTCCCGAAGCAGCCTTTACAGCGCGTTCACGAACCAGGGCGTGACCGTGGCGGCCTATCTTCGCGAC
>CAJYHD010000566.1 GCA_913773715.1 uncultured Sphingobium sp. | reverse complement strand
CCCGCGCGCGACCATCCGCTGCCGGTCCTTTTCGCCCGCAACCAGCGTCATGTCGAAATCGGCGTGGCGCTTCTTGTACCCGCCCTCGCGATCACCCGCGCCATGCTTGATGAGGATGAGGCGTGAGGCGAAACCCGGCACACGCTTCAGCCATGCGGTCGAAATCTCGGTCGTCACCAGCAGGGGGAAGCGCGCGATCGTCTGGTAATTGCCAATCAGGGTCGCCAGCCGCGACGGTTGTCGGAACAGCGAGTCGGGCTTTCTTGAAAATCGCCGTAGCTGGATGAGGTTCAACCGTCCCGCCGCGTCATAGCTGCGCACCAGATCGAGGATCATGTCCGACGGCGACAGCACATGCACCCGCACGCCGGGCCGGTTCGCCAACTCCAGCGCGGCGGGCAGCCAATGATAGAGCTGCTGCGCTTCAGCGATGGCAAGGAAGGCGAGGTCCATAGGCAGCGGGTAGCGGCCCAAGGCCCGACGTTGCAAGGGGGCGGGCGCACACCAATATATGGTATGTGCTGGACCTTTGCCGATTTTTTGTTATGCGGTCCGCCAACGAACCGACACCTTAAGATTTGCGACAAGAGGCTCGACGCGCGATGGCCGAATTTTCTTTGCCCCAGAACAGCAAGATCAGCGGCAACGGTGTGACGCACAGCGCACCCGCAGGTGCGACGAACGTCCGCAGCTTTAAGGTCTATCGCTACGATCCCGACTCGGGCCAGAACCCGCGCTACGACACGTTCGAAGTCGATCTCGACAATTGCGGCCCGATGGTTCTCGACGCGCTGCTCAAGATCAAGAATGAATATGATCCGACGCTGACCTTCCGCCGCTCCTGCCGCGAAGGTATTTGCGGCTCCTGTTCGATGAACATGAACGGCAAGAACGGCCTCGCCTGCACAACCGCGATCGAGGAATGTTCGGGCAAGGACGTTCGAATCACGCCACTGCCCCACATGGATGTGATCAAGGATCTGGTGCCAGACTTCACGCACTTCTACGCGCAGTACAACTCGATTAAGCCTTGGCTGCAAACCGTCAGCCCCGCGCCGAGCGGCAAGGAGCGGCTTCAGTCGCCCGCTGATCGCGAGAAGCTCGACGGCCTCTACGAGTGCATCCTGTGCGCCTGCTGCTCGACCAGCTGCCCGAGCTATTGGTGGAACAGCGACAAGTTCCTGGGGCCTGCGATCCTGCTTCAAGCCTATCGCTGGCTTGCAGACAGCCGCGACGAATATACCGGCGAGCGTCTCGACGAGCTGGAAGATCCCTTCCGCCTCTATCGCTGCCACACCATCATGAACTGCGCGAATGTCTGCCCCAAGGGCCTCAGCCCGGCCAAGGCGATTGCGGAAACCAAGAAGATGATGGTCGAACGGCAGCTGTAACTTGGCGAGTGACGGCATTGCTGGCGGCAAGCCGCTGATCGAAGGCAAGTGGGCGGGCTGGGCAGCATGGTCCGACCCGCATCCTGACACATTCCTGCAAGCCATCGGCCGCGGTTATTTGAAAGCCATGGGACCGGGCAAGGCGCATGTTGCGCTCGAAACGCGGTTGAGCCACCGCAACCGGCTTGATACGCTTCACGGCGGCATGATCGCCGCCTTCGCCGATCATGCATTTTTCGGCGGCCTCTGGGCGATGGGCCATGAATATCAGATCAATGGCGTCACCATCGACCTGTCGCTGCAATATCTCGGCGCAGGTAAGGTCGGGCCTGATCTCCTTGCCGAGGTCGAGCTGCTGCGGGAAACCGGCAGGCTGATGTTCCTGCGCATGCTCATCACGCAGGACGGCGAGTCTGTCGCGGCTGCCACCGCCACGCTACGCAAAGCGCCCAAACCCCAGTGACTAGCGTCATCGCCCGCTACGACGCGCTCGTCAAAGCGGGCGAATTACGCCCCGACCCCGATCAGCGCGCAGCGGCGGAACGGCTCGACCGGCTTCAGCAAGAACTGGAAGCCGTGCCAGCGCGGGGTTCGACGCTCTGGAAACTGCTGCGCCGCGTGCCCGAACCGCCGCGCGGTCTCTACATGTGGGGCGGAGTAGGGCGCGGCAAGTCGATGCTGATGGACCTCTTCTTCGACACCGTGCAGGTCCGCCGCAAGAAGCGCGCGCATTTCCATGAATTCATGCTCGACGTCCACGCCCGCCTAGCCGAAGCGCGCAAGTCGGAGAGTGGCGACCCGATCCCGCCAGTTGTGGACTCTCTGGCGGACGAGGCACGACTGTTCTGTTTCGACGAAATGGTCGTCAACAACATGGCCGACGCCGCGATCATGTCGCGCCTATTCACTGGCCTGCTCGAAAAGCGGGTGACGATCGTCACCACATCCAACCGCGTGCCGGATGACCTCTACAAGGATGGTCTCAACCGTCAGCTGTTCCTGCCTTTCATCGACCTCATCAAGGTGAAGCTCGACGTGCTGTCTCTGAACGGCCCGACCGATTATCGCCGCGATCGCCTGGGCGACGCGAAGCTGTGGCATGTTCCCAACGGTGAGGCGGCGACCAAGGCGCTGTCCGCCGCCTTCTTCCGCCTGACCGACTATCCTGTGGAGGATCGCGCGAAAGTGCCTTCGGAGGATATCCCGGTACAGGGCGGTCGGACGCTGCATGTGCCCAAGAGCGTCAAGGGCGTCGCCGTCTTTTCCTTCAAGCGCCTCTGCGTCGAAGCGCGTGGAGCGCCCGACTATCTGGCGATCGCGCGCAAATATCATACGGTAATCATCGTCGGCATTCCTGTGCTGGGGCCGGAACGGCGCAACGAAGCTGCGCGCTTCGTAACGCTGATCGACTCCCTCTACGAATATAAGGTCAAGTTGTTGGCCTCCGCCGATGCGGAACCCGCGCGCCTCTATCCTGAGGGCGACGGTTCATTTGAGTTCGAGCGTACCGTCTCGCGTTTGATGGAAATGCAGTCCGGCGAATATCTCGAACTCGGGCACGGTCCGAAATAAGCGTCGGAGCGGCTCGTCACCGCGCGGCATCGTTCCATCGCAGATAGCGGGAACATTCAATTTCACGCAATCTTGTTACCGCAAAGAAGCCGGACGCTTTCGATTTGAAAGCGCCCGGCAGGATACCGCTGCAGGGATGGCTCGCAGACCGGGGTAAAAGTCCAGAGCGACAGAGGCATGAAAAGTCCTTTAATGCAATTGCGAACGAATTGCAAAGATAATTTGAGTTTCAGTGTGCTGGCAGGTTGAAACGCCCGGCAGATGGGCGTAGGCGGGCGTCATTCCACGGTGACGACTTGGAGGATGACTAGAATATGGCCCGTAAGAAGATCGCGCTCATCGGCGCTGGTAACATCGGCGGCACGCTCGCACATCTCGCGGCCCTCAAGGGCCTTGGCGACATCGTTCTGTTCGACGTGGTCGAAGGCGTTCCCCAGGGCAAGGCGCTTGACCTTTCGCAGTGCGGACCGGTCGAAGGCTTCGATGCGAAGATCACGGGTTCCAACGACTATGCCGATATCGCAGGCGCGGACGTGATCATCGTCACCGCCGGTGTTGCTCGCAAGCCGGGCATGAGCCGCGACGACCTTCTCGGCATCAACCTCAAGGTCATGAAGGCCGTAGGCGAGGGCATCAAGGCGAACGCCCCCGACGCCTTCGTCATCTGCATCACCAACCCGCTCGACGCGATGGTCTGGGCGCTGCGTGAATTTTCCGGCCTGCCGCACAACAAGGTCGTCGGCATGGCCGGCGTTCTCGACTCCGCCCGCTTCAGTCACTTTATCGCCGAAGAGTTCGACGTGTCGGTCAAGGATGTGAACACCTTCGTTCTCGGCGGCCATGGCGACACGATGGTGCCGGTCGTGCAATATTCGACCGTTTCGGGCATCCCCGTTCCCGACCTGATCGAACAGGGACGCTCCACCAAGGAGCGCATCGACGCGATCGTGCAGCGCACCCGTTCGGGCGGTGGCGAAATCGTCGGCCTCCTCAAGACCGGCTCGGCCTATTATGCGCCCGCCACTAGCGGCATCGCGATGGCCGAAGCCTATCTCTACGACAAGAAGCGCCTGCTGCCCTGCGCCGCCTATGTCGATGGCAAGTACGGCCTCGACGGACTGTATGTCGGCGTGCCGGTCATCATCGGCAAGGACGGCGTCGAGCAGATCGTCGAGATCAAGCTAGACGACGAAGCCAAGTCCAACCTTCAGGTTTCGGTCGATGCGGTCAAGGAATTGCTGGTCGCCTGCAAGGGCATCGACGGCACGCTGGCCTAAGCCACCAATCGGTAACGGACCGCCCCGGGTAAGTGCGCAGCCCGGGGCGGCCCGCTTTTTTGAGTAATTGCCACATCCGCAGACAAAGGGTCTCGCATGTCCATTCTGGTGAACAAGAACACCAAGGTCATTACGCAGGGTATGACCGGTGCCACCGGCACCTTCCACACCGAAACCGCGCTGGCCTATGGCACGCAGATGGTCGGCGGCGTCACGCCGGGCAAGGGTGGTTCGACCCATATCGGCCTGCCGATTTTCGACACGGTCGCGGAAGCCAAGGAAAAGACCGGCGCGGACGCATCGGTCATCTACGTTCCGCCGCCATTCGCTGCGGACTCGATCCTCGAAGCGATCGACGCGGAAATCCCGCTGATCGTGGCGATCACCGAAGGCATTCCGGTGCTGGACATGGTCAAGGTCAAGCGCGCCCTGTCGGGTTCGAAGTCG
>CAJYHD010000565.1 GCA_913773715.1 uncultured Sphingobium sp. | reverse complement strand
GCCATCGCCTCGACGAAGCCAGCGCCCAGATGCGCCCGGTTTTCCTCAGTCCGCCCCCGCGTCAGCGCCACGCGCCCCGCCGCGGCCTCCGCCACCAGCCGCCGCACCAAAGGCACCGGGCGCGGCGTGGTCGTCGCCAGCAGTTGCGGCCGCTCGCCCAGCCGCAGCGCCATCTCCAGATTGTCCCACGCCTCCACGGCAAAGGGCCGTTTGCCGATCTCGTCGGCCCAGCCATGGCTGAACTGATCGCCGCGCAGGCTGTCGGGTTCCGCCGCACCATAGAGCAGCGCCTGCGACCCGTTGGCCCACGTCACGCGACGCAGCGCGGGCGAATAGACCGGCCGCTTCCACCAGGGCGCGATAGCCATCAGGCCCGAAGGCCCCTCCACCATCACCTGCCGCGCCTCGCCCAGCGTCGCGCCGACCAGCGCGATGCGCGATCCCGGCAGCGCTTCCGCCTGCGCGCGCACCCACTCCGCCCCCGCCCGCGTCTTGCCGAACCCGCGCCCCGCCATCAGCAGCCAGACGCGCCAATCCCCCGGCGGCGCCAGCTGCGCGGGTCGCGCCAGCGCCTCCCACTCATAGGCGAGCAGGTCCGCCCCCTCCTCACCGATCGCGCGCAGCAGCCGCGCCTGCGTGGCCCCATCCGCGTCGGCCAGCCACTCATAATCGGAAGCCGTCATTCGTCCCCCCTCGCGGGGAAGACTGGCCTCCCCGATTATTTGCGCGGCGCCATGCCGCCGAATGTGACCAGGCTTTCCGCCCCATCGCGGCCCACCGCCGCCACGCCGATGAAGTGATCGTCGACCACAACATCCTTCAGCACCGTCTGCGTCGCACCCCTCACCACGCGGCTGTCGCCCCAGTCCTGCGCATCGGCCCGCCGCCAATAGACCTTGTACGCCACCGCCCCCGGCACCGCGTCCCACAACACCCGCGTATCCATCGACAAGGCTCCGTCGAGCGACACGGTAGCCGGCGCGCTCGGCGCGTCCGCAAGTCGGCGCAACGTCGCGACATTGAGCGCCGTCACCTTCGCCAGATAGGGGAAGTCCATCCCCTCCACCGTATCGCCATAGACGCGGCCATTCTCGGTCCGCAGGTCCTGATGCTGGCGGTCATAATTCTCGATCCCCACCGAAAAGCGCACGGCGGGATAGCCCAGCTCCAGCGAGGGCGAATGATCCCCGCCCCGCCCGAAGCGATCGGGCCGCCGCACCGCAAAGACATCCAGCCCGATCTTCGGGTCCGCCTTCGCGATGCCGTCGATCGTCTTGGCGAGCGCGCGCGAAGGTCCGTCATCCTCACCGCCGATCGCCCGCCGCGTCATCCCGGCCTTCTCATCCTCCGACGCGCGGATGCCCTCGGAGAACACCCGCACCCGATCGGCCACCCGCTTGCCATTCTGGCCGATCGTGTTGCCGACGATGTCATTGTTCAGCATCGCGCGCACCTTCCACCCGCGCGCCTTTGCCGTGTCCGCGAGCAGCTTGCCACCCCACAGCCCCTGCTCCTCGCCCGATAACAGCGCATAGACGATCGTGCCGTCGAACTTCTCGCCCGCCAGCACCCGCGCCGCCTCGATCACCAGAGCGCTGCCCGACGCATTGTCGTTCGCGCCCGGCGCGTCGCTGGTCGCGTTCATGACGTCGGTCACGCGGCTGTCGAGATGCCCCGCGATCATCACGACATCTTTCGGATCACCCGTACCCGTCTGGATCGCCAGCACATCGACCACCTCCACGCCCTGCGGCGCACGCGGCCCGCTAAAGCGCTGCGCCACCGTCTCGACCTTCAGGCACCCGCCGCAGCCCTTGGAAATCGTCTCGAACGTCGCCGCGCCCCACGCCCGCGCCGCCCCGATCCCGCGCTTCGGGTCCGTCGCCGACGACAGCGTATGCCGCGTCCCGAAGCGCACCATTGTCTCGACATCGGCCTTGAGCCGCGCCGGATCAGGCGCCTTCCCCTGCGCCAGAGCAACCACCGGCAGGCAAGACGCCGCCACGAACAGGATCAGCTTTTTCATAGGGAGCAGGTCTAATGACCTGCCCGACGCTGTAAAGCGAAACGACGCTACCCGATGCCCAGCACCGCGATCAGCTTCAAATATCCCTCACGCGACAGATGCACTGCGTCCGAATAGCGCTCCGCATCCCCGCCGACCGCCGCCGTCGCATGCACCGTCACGCCAGACGGCACGCACCGCCGCACGACGCCGTTCGTCTCCCTGATCTTCCTGTCCAGCCAGTCCGACCCGCGCGTCGGCACAATCTCCCTCAGGTGCAGCTGCGCCTTCGGAGCCGCCAGCCGCACCGACTGCACCAGAGCCAATATCGCCGCCGCCGTCGTTCGCGCCGGTCGCCCCTGCGCCAGATCATTGGCTCCCGCGATCATCCACACATTGCGCGCTTGGGACAGGTCCATGTGCCGCACCCGCCACAGCACATTGCCGACCGTATCGCCCCCAACTCCGGCGTTGGCGACCCCGCGCCCGAAAGCGCGCTCCGCCAAGTCCCTGGGAAAGCGCTCGACAAAGCTATCCCCGATCAACACCGTATCGGCCCCGGCCTTCACCGCCGCGACCGCCCGCGCATGCTTGGCGATCCATCCCTTATCCTGCGCCCGCGGCACCGCCTCTACATCCGCCACGGGACAGCTTTGCCCCGAAGATGGCGCGTTCAGAACCAGCAACGCGAACAGCAGGACGATCTTCTTCACGTAGGCGCAGCGCCCCGCTGCCGCAACGGGAGCCGCCCCGTCCGAAACAGCGTCAGCAACGGCTTCTCCACCCAGATATAGAGCAGGTAAGACAGCGGCAGGCACAGCGCCGAAATGCCGATGACGAAGACATGCGACGACACCAGATTGTCCGCCACGCGCCCCGCCCCGATCCTCAGCAGCACCAGCAAGATGATCGGATGCGCCAGATAAAGCGTGAAGGACGCATCCCCCAGCCGCCGCCACAAGGCCCCGACCCGGATCGCGCCGGACAATTCGCCGCACACCAGACCATAAAGCACCAGCGCCGAACTCAACCCATAGAGGATCGAAGCCACCGACGCCCCGAAATAATCATAGCGCTTGCAGGTGAACACCAGCGCGAAGCTGACCACGCCCAGCGCGATCGCCGTATGCGACGCCTTGCCCGACAGGGGCCGCATAAACAGCGCCACCGCCATGCCGAACAGGAAATTGACGTTCATCAGATCGTAGAACAGCGTCAGAACCGTCGGCGAATTGGGGCCGATCGCATCGAACATCGCGACCATGACGATCGCCCAGGCCACCATCAGGATGATCCCGATACGCCGCGAAAAGATCAGCACCGCGAACAGGCCGTAGAACATCATCTCATGGAACAGCGTCCACGCGACCTGCAACGGCGGCGGGTCCGACGTGAAGCGCACCAGCGACACCGCCGTCAGCAACTCCGCCCCGCTATGCTCCATCACGAAGCCCTGCGACGCGACGCTCAGCACCAGAAAGATCGCCAGATAGAGCCAGTAGATCGGATAGATGCGGATCAGCCGGCGAGACGCATAATTGCCGAAAGTCGCCGGCTTCCCGATGTCCGCCCGATGCGCGTAAAAGATGATGAAGCCGCTCAATACGAAGAAGAAATCGACGCCATGCTTGCCGATGTCGCCCCATCCGCCATAGAGGTCGACGCCGCCATATTTCTCCAGCGCGAACAGGCTGACGGCGTGGTACACGACCACCATCGTCGCCGCGACACCGCGCGCGGCCTGAACTCCGAACAACGGCGTGCGCCCGGCATGACTCATGTCGATTGATCCCCTGTGACACAGGAGCCAAGCACCGCGCGCAAGAGCGGGTCAACGCGAGGCTTAACCGATATGGATGGATCACGCCTCTTCTCGTATCATCCACAATGCCGCCATGCGCGTCCTGAACCGCCCGACCTTCGCAGGCGCACCGTCCAGGATCGAACCAAGGCAAGGCCTGACCGAAACGGATGGATCGCCACAACGCCCCTCTCCATCCACCGCCGCCTGAACTCGGCCAATGCGTTTTCGCCCTAAGCCGCACCGTCGGCTACTTCGTCCACTCGCCATGGCGCTTGCCGCATGCTCGCCGCCTATCTTGGGCAGCGGATATGTTGGCAGGATGGAAATCCAAATCCGAAC
>CAJYHD010000564.1 GCA_913773715.1 uncultured Sphingobium sp. | reverse complement strand
GGAAACCGGCGATGTCGGGGGTTCCCGCCGCCGCCACGACGGTCTGGATGATGATAAGCAACGGCACCGCCAGCAGTGCGCCCGGCGTGCCCCACACCCATCCCCAGAAGGCGATCGACACAAGGATCAGCAGCGGATTCATCGTCAGCCGCCGCCCCAGCACGGTTGGAGTGATGACGTTCGCTTCAACGAGATGAAAGGCGATCTGAAGACAGGCGGGCAACAAGGCGCGCCACACATCGTCGAACACCATCAGGCCGCCCAGCCCCAGCAATACCGCCGCCAGCATCGGTCCGAAATAGGGGATGAAATTGAGCAAAGCGACGATGCCGCCCCACATCAGCGGCGAAGGCATACCCACCAGCCACAGCGCCAGCGCGACCGCCAGCCCCAGGCAGATGTTGATCGTCGCGATCGTGATGACATAGGCGCTGGTCGCATCGACCACATTCTGGATCACCCGCGCCACCGCCAGCGCGCCGTCGAAGCTACCCCTGCTGTTGATCGTCCGCCGCCGCAGCCGGGTCCATCCCGCCAGAAAGAAATAGATGATGAGCAGGCCAAACACCATCTGGATGATCGCCGCCGGAGCGGACATGGCTGCAAACTGGAGCAAGGAACGCGGCGCTTCGACCGCGGCGTTCTGCGCTGCCGCCACCGGCCCGCTCGCCAGCATCTGCACCGTTTCGTCCACGAAACGCTGGAGATTGGAGTAGAAGTCGATCAGCGGCGCAAGGTTCGCCTGTATGCGCGGCAATCGTTCGGGCAGCGACCGGAACCAGTCGGTCGCCGGAACCACGATCAGCACCAGCGCCGTGTTCGCGATCAACAGGAAGGTCACAACCGCCAACAGCGCCGCCAAGCCCGACGGAAGCATCCGCCGCTCCATCCATTCCAGGAACGGCACCAATGCGATAGCCACCACCAGCGCAGCTGTCAGCGGCAGGAAGAACTCGGCCCCCGCCCGCAATGCGAAAGGCACCGCGATCAACAGCCCGATCCCTGCTGTCAGTGCGATCGAAGCGAGCAGCCTGTCGCGCCGCCTGTTGATCTCTTCCATCTCGGCCGGCTTCACGCGTACTCGACTCCCCTTGGCCCGTTATCGGATGTGCGCGTCACCCCGCCCCGCGTCAATTCGCAAAGCGGCCCGACGTTACGGCAAAGATCTCGTTAACCATTTCTTGATGCCGCCTTGCTAGGCCAGCCAAGCGAAACAGGGAAACGCTTATGCGCATCGTCATCGGTCTCGGACTGCTCTCACTCGGCCTTTGCGCAGCCAGCGCATGGGCGCAGCCTGACCTCCGCCTCAATACGCAGATGTTCGTTGAGCGGGTCACTGCCGACATCAACGGTCGCCCGCGCCGAATTCTGTCTGAAACCGGGCGAGCCACCTCCGGCGATCAGATGATCGTCGTCGTCCGCTGGCGAAACGATGGCCGAGACACTGTCCGCGACCGCATGATCGTACGCCCCGTCCCGCGCGGTGCACAGATCGATCTCACCGATCCGGCGATGGAAGTGTCAGTCGATGGTGGCGGGCATTGGGGCCGCGTCGACACGCTGTGGCTGCCGACACCACTTGGCGGCATCCGCCGCGCGACCGCCGCAGACATCAGCCATGTCCGCTGGCGCCTGCCGTCAGGCGCACCGGGTGAAACCGGACGCCTGAGTTACCGCGCGACGATGCGATAGGTTCATACAGCCTGACGCATCGTCCGTTCGCCCTGAGCCGGTCGAAGGGTGCGCTAATCCACGAAGAGCAGCGCCGGGTTTTCCAGATACCGCTTGACCGCCTGCACGAAGCTCGCCGCATCCCATCCGTCCACGACACGATGATCGCAGCTGATCGACAGGTTCATGAGCTTGGCGGCGACGACCTCTTTACCCCGGAACACCGGCCGTTCGATGACGCGGTTCGGACCGATGATCGCAACCTCCGGTCGATTGATGACTGGCGTCGTCGCGATCCCGCCGAGCGGCCCCAGCGACGTCAGCGTCAGCGTGGAGCCGGACAGTTCCTCCACTTTCGCCTTGCCCGTCCGCGCAGCCTCCGCCAGCCGCACGATCTCCGCCGCCAGTTGCCAGACATTGCGATCCTGCGCATCGCGGATCACCGGCACCATCAGTCCCGCGTCTGTCTGTGTCGCCATTCCGAGATGTACAGCACCGTAGCGCGTCACCACGCCCGCCTCGTCATCATGGCGGGCATTCAACATCGGAAAGTCGGGAACCGCCTTACAGATCG
The DNA here is from genome assembly GCA_913773715.1 of uncultured Sphingobium sp. The sequence goes on along the minus strand of CAJYHD010000564.1, from coordinate 2,900 downwards.
CCGTGATCAACAGCGGCAACATGGTGAGCTTGGGCCGATCCCCCCGCGTCGCGTTCAATTGCTCGCGCAGTGTCTCCAATGCGGTGACGTTAATTTCATCGATATAGGAAAAGTGCGGGATATGTCGCTTGGAAGCGGCCATATTTTCGGCGATCTTGCGCCGCATGCCGATGACCTTGATCGTCTCGTCCGTGCGCTTCGCCGACCGCCCCGCCGGGCGATAGCCCTGCCCTTGCCCGTAGAGCAAATAGGCGTCGAGATCGGCATGCCGGATACGATCGCCACCTGCCTTCACTTGAGCAAGGTCGATCCCCAATTCCTTGGCGCGCGACCGGACAGCGGGGGAGGCAAGAACATCTGTCCTTTCGCTCTCTCCACCCTTTGGGCTAAGCTTGTCGACGCCCCCTACTTCTTGCTCATCCGCCGATGCTAGAGAAGGTCCTTCGACAGGCTCAGGGCGAGCGGATGTAGTGGCTTCCTCGATCAGCGCCTCGCCCGCCGTCTCCGCTGCAATCACCTCTTCCGAAGGCGCCTCTACCTTGGCTGCAACCTCGGTTGCCCCCTCCGTCTCGATCTCCACCAGCATCGACCCGATCGGCACCTGATCGCCCGGCTCGCCCGCAAGCCGAACCACCACGCCCGACACCGGACTCTCCATCTCGACCGTTGCCTTGTCGGTCATCATGTCGGCGATGGGCTGGTCTTCCTCGACCCGGTCACCCACCTTGACATGCCAGCCGACGATCTCGGCTTCCGAAATGCCTTCGCCGATGTCCGGCAGCTTGAACGTAAACAGAGCCATGGCGGCTTAGTCCTTCAAAATCTTGTTGATGGCTTCGCGGATGCGGACAGGCCCGGGGAAATAGGCCCACTCCAGACTGTGCGGATAGGGCGTATCGAACCCGGTGCAGCGTTCGATCGGTGCCTCCAAATGATAGAAGCACCGCTCCTGCACCAGAGACAATAATTCCGCGCCAAAGCCGCTCGTCCGCGTCGCTTCATGCACGATCAGGCAGCGCCCGGTCTTCTTCACTGACGCCTCGATTGCCTCGATATCCAGGGGCACCAGCGTTCGCAGATCAATGATTTCCGCATCGACTCCCAGCTTCTCGACCGTATTCTCGACCACATGCACCATCGTGCCATAGCACAGGATGGTGAGCGCCTCGCCCGATCGCGCGATCCGCGCCTTGCCGAGCGGGATGCTATAATAGCCCTGCGGCACCTGCGCTTCCGAATGCCCGGCCCAGCTCTTGGCGGGCGTGTCATAATGCCCATCGAACGGCCCGTTGTAGATGCGCTTCGGCTCGAAGAAGATGGTCGGATCATTATCCTCGATCGCAGCGATCAACAGGCCTTTCGCATCATAGGGCGTCGACGGGATCACCGTCTTCACGCCTGACACATGGGTGAAGATGCCTTCGGGCGACTGACTGTGCGTCTGTCCGCCGAAGATACCGCCGCCGAAGGGCGATCGCACCGTCATCGGCGATATGAACTCACCCGCCGACCGATAGCGCAGCCGTGCAGCCTCGCTCACCAACTGGTCAAGCGCGGGGTAGATATAATCGGCAAACTGGATTTCCGGCACCGGGCGCAGGCCGTAGGCGCCCATGCCCACGGCTACGCCGATGATGCCGCATTCGGTGATCGGCGTGTCGAACACACGGTTCTTGCCATATTTTTGCTGCAAGCCCGCCGTCGCGCGGAACACGCCGCCAAAAAAGCCGACATCCTCGCCCATCACCACGACATCGGGGTCGCGCTCCATCATCACGTCCAGCGCGCTGTTGATCGCTTGGATCATGTTCATCTGGGTCGCGTCCGTACGCGCTTCGTCCTGTGTCATCACGTCGCTCACAGACCCGCCGCCTTTGCTTCGTCGAGCATCTGCCGCCGCTGCTCCTTCAGGTGCCAGGGCATTTCCTCGAACACATCCTCGAACAGCGTTTCCATGGGATGATGCAGGCCGTGACCCAAGATTCCGTTCTTCTCCGCTTCGCGCGCGGCATCGCGCACTTGTTCTGCCAGTTCCTTGTCCATCGCCGCGTGCCGCTCCTCGTCCCAGATGCCAAGCGCGATGCAGTGCTGCTTCAGCCGGGCGATCGGATCGCCGAGCGGCCATCTCCCGCTCTCTTCAGCCGATCGATACGCGCTCGGATCGTCCGATGTGCTATGCCCTTCGACGCGATAGGTGAAATGCTCGATCAGCGTCGGCCCGGCATTGGATCGCGCCCGATCCGCCGCCCAGCGGGTCGCGGCATAGACCGCCAGAACATCATTGCCGTCCACGCGCAGCCCCGCGATGCCATACCCTACGGCTCGTGCCGCAAATGTCGTCGCCTCCCCTCCCGCAAAACCTGAGAAGCTACTTATAGCCCATTGATTATTGACAATATTCATGACGACAGGCGCGCGATACACACTGGCGAAGGTACAGGCCGAATGGAAGTCGCCCTCCGCCGTTGACCCCTCTCCGCACCATGTGGCCGCGATACGCGTATCGCCCTTCGCCGCGCTTGCCATCGCCCAGCCGACCGCTTGGGGATATTGCGTGGTAAGGTTACCGGAAATGGAGAAGAAGCTCGCATCCCGAGCCGAATACATGATCGGCAACTGACGCCCCTTCATTCGGTCGCCGGTGTTAGAATAGATCTGGGTCATCATGTCGACGATCGGCCAGTCGCGCGAGATAAGAATGCCCTGCTGACGATAGCTGGGGAACACCATGTCATCACGCGCCAACGCCAACGCCGCGCCGATCGACACAGCCTCCTCCCCGGTCGACTTCATGTAGAAGCTGGTCTTGCCCTGCCGCTGCGCCCGGAACATCCGCGCGTCGAATGCCCGCGTAAGCGCCATGTAGCGCAACATACGCAGCAACGTCTCGCCCGGCAGCC
>CAJYHD010000563.1 GCA_913773715.1 uncultured Sphingobium sp. | reverse complement strand
GATCGCCCGCAAGCGCAAGGCGGAGACGGTCGTCGATTCGATCGTCGCCGACGACATTGCCAGCTTCCCCGACAAGAATGTCGGCGACAGCCTGGCGCGCATCACCGGCGTCCAACTGAGCCGTGATTTCGGCGAGGGCGTGAAGGTGTCGATCCGCGGCGTCGAGCCCGACCTGAACCGCGTCGAGATCAACGGCGTCAGCCAGATGTCGGCCACCGGCGAACGATCGGGCGATTTCCGCGAACTGGCGACCGAACTGGTCAAGTCGATCGACGTGTACAAGGGCTATTCGGCGAACCTGACCGAAGGCGGTCTGGGCGGCACGGTGTCGATCGAGACGCGGCGTCCGCTGGATCTGGCAAAGCCGCTGGCGTCGCTGGTCGCGTCGGCCCAGCATCTCGACACGACGCAGGACTGGCGTCCGCGCGTGACGCTGATCGCAGGCACGCCGCATTTCCTGCTCGATGGCCTCGGTGTGCTGGTCAATGTCACCTATGACGACAAGACGACGCGCCAGGATTATATCAGCAACACCAATTGGTCGCGGATCGCCGATTTCGACCGGTCGAACGAAAAGACGGTCGCCGACCCGAATTACGCGAACTTCAACACCTATGCCAGCTGCGCCAATGTCGGCGGCGCGACCACGGCGGCGGCGACCGCACGGCGCCTGGCGTGCGAGACCCAGTTCTTCGACTGGGCGCCGACCGTTCCGCGCTATCGCAACTGGGTCCGCCGCGACAAGCGCATCTCCGGCGACTTCCAGCTGCAATATGAATTCGCGCGCAACTTCCGCGCGTTCGTCAGTGCGCAGATCAACAATCGCAACCAGAACCTGCAGGATGCGAACTATTCGCTCGACATGGGCCGGTTCGAACGGTTCAACTATGACCCGGCGCTACCCGCTGGGCTGAACGGCGCGACGTCGCGTCCGCAGATCACGGCCGGCACCGCCACCGTCGGTGCCGACCATGTCGTCACCAGTTTCCGCACCGCCGATAATACCGTCAACGTCGGAACCGCGGCCGCCCCGGTATTCAATGGCGCCAGCAACATCCTGGGCGTGCAGCGGCGCAATTTCAGCTACGATCAGAACACCAAATATTACACGACCGGCTTCAACTGGGATCTCGACCGGTTGAACCTGAAGTTCCTCGCGTCGCGCTCCAGCGGCAAGACGATCGGGGAAACGAACCTGCTGGCCTATTCCACCGGCGTGTCGGGCGTCACGGTTGATCGTCGCAACGATCAGGGCATCCCGGTCTTCAACTTCCCGACCAGCGTCAACCCTGCCGATCCGAGCATCTATACCGACTTCACCCGGCGCGGTGCCAATGGCCAGCTGCTTGTTCCTGCGGGCCCGACCGTGCAATATCGGCCGGGGCAGAACTCCAACACCGAGGACCAGCTGAAGCTGGACGCCGACTGGGATACCGGACTGCCGTTCCTGAAGACGATCCAATATGGCGCGCAGCTGCGTTGGGCCGAATTCCTGAACTATAATGGTGGCGGCACGCGCCTGCTGACGCCCGCCAGCGGAACGACCCCGGCACAATATCAGTCCTCTGCCAACGTATCGTTCACGACCAATATCGTGAACAACGTCACGACCCGGCGCAATGGCAACACCTTCTTCCTGACGCCGGCGGAATATGTCGCGCTGGTCAATGGCAATTCGACCCAGACCGGTGGCGCGCCGCTGTTCAGCGGGTTGCAGGGCGCGCCGGGCGGCATCCCGTCACGGCTCGCCATTCCGGAATTCAACGCACAGGCGCTGTCCCAATTTTACGACCTGTCGGGCTTCGACCAGGATTTGGTGCTGTTCGCCGACGGCCTGCCCCAGATTCCCAGCGCCCGGATCAAGGAAACGATCGCCGCCGGCTATCTGCAAGGCGACATGGAGACGCGGGTGCTGGGCATGCGGCTGAGCGGCAATGCCGGCATCCTCTACGTCTATACCCGCGACGTCGGCGTCGGCACGAACATCAGCCGCATCACCCGCCGCACCGCGACCGGCGGCACCGAGACGGTGGTGCTGGCGGCGCAGCAATTGTCGCTTGCCAACGACTATGTCGACATCCTGCCGACGTTCAACGCGCTGCTGGAGATCACCCCGGACCTCGTGCTACGCGGCAACTGGGCCAAGAACGTCGCGCGTCCCCGGCCGCTCGACCTGGTGCCCAACATTAACTGCCTCGACGACCAGACGGTTTCCGGGACCGATGACGTCTGCAGCGCGGGCAATCCCGACCTGAAGCCGTACCGCGTCAGCCAGTGGGAGGCGAATCTCGCCTGGTATCCCAACAAGGATACGATGGTCAGCCTCGGCTATTTCAAGAAGGATATCAGCAGCTTCGTTATCCAGAACATCACGCGCAGCGGCGTCGATCTGTTCAAGGACGGCATCACCTATACCGTGCGCCAGCCCGCCAACGGGGCCGGCGCGCTGCTCGACGGGATCGAGGCGACGGCACAGACCGCCTTCACCTTCCTGCCGCAGCCGTTCGACGGGTTCGGGGCCAGCGGCAACGTGACCTTCGCCCGCGCGATCCGCACCAATCTGACCAACAATGCGACCAATGCCCCGCTGACCGAATATCCCGGCCTGTCGAAATGGACGTGGAACGCCAGCGTATTCTACGACAAGAACTGGCTGAACGCGCGGCTGAGCTACAATTACCGCTCCGACTGGCTGGATACCGTCGTCAGTTCGACCAACGGCAACAACCCGCTCTATCGCAAGGGTGAAGGCTATCTTGATGCGAAGGTCGTATTCCGCTTCCCACAATGGCATTATCAGCTGTTCATGGAGATGCAGAATATCGGCAAGGAATATTCCGAACTCTACATCAACAAATCGATGCCGGTCGATCTCTACTATCCGGGCCAGCGCTTCTTCGCCGGCTTCCAGCTGAGGTTCTGACGAAGCAGGCGTCCGGGATCATTCCGGACGCCTGTCTCTCCCAACCTGAACGGGCCGGATCGCCAAGGGTCCGGCCCTTTTTTCTGTCAGGGCTTCAGCGGCGTGATCCGCACGTTGCGCACCCGCACATGGCTGCGCGTCGTGCGCAGGCCGAACCAGCCGGTGCGATAGGGCGCGGCATCGCGCAGCGTGAACAGCCGCCGCCCGTCGCGCTCCACGCCAATCTCGGTCCCGTTCGCGAACAGGCGGAGGTGCATCCAACGATTGGGCACCAGCAACGCGCCCCGATCGCTGCGATCATGTTCGGGCAGCAGCGGGCGTTCCCCCGCGCGCCCGATATAGCGGCGCATCCGCGTGGTCGTGTTCCGGTTGCCGCCGATCCCGACATAATAGGTCCGCAGCCGGTCATAGGCGGCAAAGCGCCCGTCGCGCGGCCGGGTGAGGATCGATCCGTCGGGCGCGTCCGGGTCACGCGCCATCCAGAAGGCGTTGACGTCGCTGACGGCATCGTGCGGCCCGCCGGCCTGTACCGCCATCACGTCATAATCGATCGCCACCGGCCCGGTCAGTTCACGGGCATACCACAGGGTCACGCCATCGGCGGCATCGATGTCGAGGATGCCGCCCCGTGCGGTGACCGTAG